>JBEVNN010000206.1:0-5669 GCA_040508095.1 Gaiellaceae bacterium | reverse complement strand
AGTTGCATCCGCCTGCCGGAGGAGCGGGGTTTAGCTGCCGCAAGGACGCGGCAGGGGCCCGATGCGCCGCCGTCCCCCGAAGGGGGCGCATTGCCGCAGTCAGGCGCCCGCCGCACTTCCCTTTTTTCCGGAGAACGGCTTCGGACAAACCCCTCGAACGAGTGACGGAACCCGGGCCTTGCGGCTCGATCCTTGTTCCTGGAGATGCGGCGGCTCCAGCTCACCCCTCGGCGTGCCCTCTTGGCGACCGCGGCCGGTAGTGCGGCGGCGATCTACGGCGCCTTCCTGCTCTACGAGACCCCCGGCCTCGGCATCGGCCACTTCTACTACCTGTCGATCCTGCTCGCGGCGCTCGCCACGGGCCCGTGGTTCGGCGCAATCTCGGGCGCGGCGGCGACCGGCCTGTACGCGACCGGTGTCGTCCTGAACCCGTCGATTCAGTCGTCCGAGGTGCTCTCTGCAAGCACTGCGATCCGGCTCGTCACCTACGTCGCGGTCGGCGGTGTGATCGGCTACTTCGCCAGGGAAGGCCGGCACGCCACCGCGGAGCTGCAGGTGCTCGCGGAGCGCGATGCCGTTACCGGCTTGCCGAACACGCGCGCGTTCGAGCGCGCCATCGGCGAGCGCCTGTCAGCGCAGCAGCCGTTCGTGCTCCTGGTCGGCGCCCTGGATGCGCAATCCTCCCCGGCCGACCTCGCCTCGCTCGTGAACTCCGTCGCCGAGCTCCTGCTCCGCGCGCTCGAGCCCGAGGACGACCTCGCCCGGATCGGCCACCAGGAGTTCGCCGTGCTCGCGCCACTGCCTCGGGCCGAGGACGCGCGGCGGCTGGCGGCGCACCTCGAGCGCGCCCTCGCGGGCAGCGGCGTCGGCGTCACGTTCGGCTGGGCGACCTTCCCGCAGGACGGCGACAACGCGCTCGCGCTCTACCGCGCGGCCGACGAGCGGCTCTACGCGCGGCGCGTGATCAGCCGCAACGAGACCGCCAACGTGGTCCCGCTCCCGCGCGGTTCCGAGGCCTCGGCCGGCTAGGCCGCGCCGAGCTCGGCGAGCAGCGGCCCCGTGTCGAGCGGCTCGAAGCCGATGCGGCCCGCGATCTCCTCGCTCGACGGCTTCGTCCCCTCGCGGAAGAGCTCGCGGAGGCGGTCGCCGGTCTCGCGGCTCGCCCACCACTCGCCGCCCACCTCGCGCTCGAGGTACGTGCGCAGCTGGGCGGCGCGGATCCACGCGCGCAGGTAGTCGGCGGAGTAGAAGCCCGCGTCCATGTCGGCGAGGAAGCCCTCGCGGCGGTACTCCATCCCGGTCGCCGCGGTGAGCAGCTCTGCGTACCCGCCGTCCGTGCCCCCGTCCTCGGGGAAGCGGCTCCAGAAGTCGAGCTCGAAGCGCAGCTTGGCCGCGTAGCGACGGAAGAGCAGCGCCTCCATGAAGACCGTCGCCTCGGCGTTCTGCTCGGCTTCCTGGTCGGTGAGGTCGAAGTAGCGGGCGTGCCAGCCCGGCTGCCGCGAGATCGCCTCGACGATGTACGAGTAGATCTCCGTCAGCGCGTGGTCGCGCGAGATGTTGCGGAAGGTGTACGGCAGCGCGGGGTCGCACCCGGCGTAGTGGAGCGCGTGGCCGGCCTCATGCAGGAACGCCTGATAGTCGTGCAGCCCGCCCTGCGCCCGGGTGATCAGGTGGACGACCGTCGGTGGGTCGGCCGGGATCACGCAGGCCCGCGGCGACTTCTGCGGCCGGTCGTCGAGGTCGAGCTTGATGTTCGGCTCGTTCTCGAGGTCGAAGCCGAGCCTCGAGAGCGTGTCCATGCACGTCTGGACCGCCTGCTCCTTCGTGTAGATCGCCTCCAGCGGCGAGAGTCGGCGCAGGTACGCAACGTGGGAGGAGCTCGGCACCTCCTCGCGTTCCGGGCCGAGCAGCCGCTCGAGCCAGCGGTCCTTGAGCTGCGTGTACACCTCCGCCGCGGCCTCGCTCGCCCTGGCCAACGCCACCTCGAGCTCGCGGATCGAGATCCCCTTCTCCTCCTCGTTCCGCTCGACCGCGTCCGCGACACCGCTGACCTCGGCCTCGAGCTCCTCGCCCGCGCGCAGGACCTCGAGCCGCTCGTCGTTGAAGGCCGCGGAGACGTCGGTGGCCAGGCGGCCGAGCTCGTCGCGCTCGCCGTAGTCGCTCAGCACCGCGAGCGTCGCCTGCGCGGTGCGCAGCGGCATCTCGTCGCGCTTGAACTCGACGCGGGCGGCGAGGATCGCGTTCTCGAGCGCGTCCTCGCGCTCCGCCAGCTCCGCGGAGATGAGCCCGGCCTCGCACGTCTTGCGCAGGCGGTAGAGCCGCTCGCGCTCGTCGCCCGGTCCGGCCTCGGACTCCGCTTGCCGCAGCGCTTCGAGCTGGTCGCGCGTGAAGAGCTCGGCGTAGCGCGCAACGATTTCCGCGCGCTCCGAGACCTCCTTCTCGCCCACGCGCACCGCCCGGCCCTCCTCCGCGCGCTCGAAGAGGTAGCGCTGGAGCCGGGACTCGTAGTCGGCAGGTCGCAGGACGGGAACGACGCTCATGGCCGGGGAAATCTACCCATGCGGAGCGCGTTCAGCGCGGCGCGAGGGAATGCACCACGTCGAGCAGCTGTTCGAGGCGGAACGGCTTCGGCACGACGCCGTCGGCTTCGGCGATCGTCGCGGCGTCCAGCAGCGCGCTCCCGGTGAAGAGAATCACGGGCGCGCCGTGGTCACGCTTCCGCAGCGACCGCATCAGCTCCACGCCGTCGTCGGCGCCCACGTGGACGTCGAGGAGAATCAGGTCGACGCCTCCCTGCGACAGCGCCTCCTCGGCCGCAGCCACGGTAGGCGCCTCGGCGACCCGGTAGCCGTCCAGCTCGAGGTGCACGCGGCATAGAAGCCTCAGCGACTCGTCGTCGTCGACGATCAGGACCAGCGGTGCCCGAATGAGCTCCGTCACCGCGTATCTCCATACCCTCTTCGACCGTTTAACACTCGGAAATGGGAATGGCTGCGGACCTGCCTCAGCCGACGCCCCTCTTCCGCCGCCGGGCGTGGCTGATCTTTCAGAGGGCGCTCGACCCGCTCGCGCCGCCTCGACCGCTCCCCAGGCGCGCCAGGGACTCGTCCCTCCCGAGCACCTCCAGGCTCTCGAAGAGGCCGGGCGACACCTTCGACCCGGTCACCGCCAGGCGAATCGGTTGAAACGCATCGCGGGGCTTCAGCCCTAGCTGCTCCGCGAGCGCTCTGAGCGCCGCCTCGATCGCGCCGGCCTCGAAGGGCTCGACCTGCGCAAGTGTCTCCGCAGCGGCCGGGAGCACCTGCCCGTCGACCTCCGCGTCGGGCTCGACTCGCGCGAAGAAGAAGCCGGCGAAGGCCGGGAACTCGCCGAGCGTCGCGATCTTCTCCTGGACGAGCGGCGCGACCTTCCGCACCAGCTCGTCGTCCCACTCGTAGCCCTGCTCCCGTAGGTAGGAGAGCAGGCGGTCGGCGTACTCCTCCGGCGGGAGCGCGCGTAGGTAGACGCCGTTCAGCCAGTCCAGCTTCTGGAAGTCGAAGACCGAAGGGCTCGCCCCGACGCGCTCCAGCGTGAAGCGCTCGACAAGCTCCTCGCGAGACATCACGGTGGTCTTGTCGTCGTAGCTCCAGCCGAGCAGCGCGAGGAAGTTGACGAGCGCCTCCGGGATGTACCCCTGGGCGCGGAACTCCTCGACCGATGTCGCGCCGTGCCGCTTCGAGAGCTTCTTGCCGTCCGGCCCGAGGATGTTCGCAACGTGCCCGTAGGCGGGGAGCGGCGCGCCGAGCGCCTCGAGGATCCGGATCTGCCTGGGCGTGTTCGAGACGTGGTCGTCGCCGCGCAGGACGTGCGTGATCCCGTCGAGCCAGTCCTCGACCGGCGAGGCGAAGTTGTAGGTCGGACGGCCGTCGCCCCGAACGATCACGAGGTCGTCGAGCCGCTCGTTCTCCCACTCGATCCGCCCGCGGATCAGGTCGTCCCAGGCGGTGACGCCCTCCTCGGGCATCCGCATCCGGATCGCGCCCTCGTCCTCGTACGCCTTTTCCTCGGCGACGAGCCGCGCGGCCTCCTCACGGCACCGCTCCATCCGGTCGAGCTGAAACGTGACCTCTCCGTCCCAGTCGAGGCCGATCCAGCTCAGCGAGTCCTGGATCTGCTGCGTCGCCTCCGCCACCTCCCGGCTGGTGTCGGTGTTCTCGATCCGAAGGTGGAACTCGCCGCCCTCGTGGCGGGCGAAGAGCCAGTTGAAGAGCGCCGTGTGAACACCGCCGATGTGGAGAAAGCCCGTCGGGCTCGGGGCGAAGCGGACGCGGACAGACATGCGGTTAGCGTACTCGCGTGGCCGAGCGGGTCCTCACGCAGGGCGAGCTGAACCGGACGACGCTCGCGCGGCAGCTGCTACTGCGCCGGGAGCGGCTCTCGCCGACGCGGGCGATCGAGCGGCTCGCCGGGCTGCAGGCGCAGCTGCCGTCGTCGCCGTATCTCGCGCTCTGGGCGCGGCTCGAGGACTTCGAGCGCAGCGCCCTGGAGCGGGCGCTGATGCGGCGAAACGTCGTGAAGGCGCTCCTGATGCGCGCGACGATGCACCTCGTCTCCGCGCGCGACTACCCGCTCCTCGAAGCGGCCGTGCGCGAGGCGCGGACGCTGATCCGCGCGCGCGGGACCGAGCCGCCGCCGGACGAGCTCGTGCAGCGAGTCGTCGCGCTCGCCCGCGAGCGGCCGCGAACGCGGACGGAGATCATGCAGGCGCTCGGCCTCAACTCGCGCACGCAGGACTCGCACGAGATCCGGATGCTGTTCTGGGTGATGGCGCTGGGCCGCCTCGAGCAAACGCCGGAGTCGGCCTTCTACGCCTTCCGCGGCTCGCCCACCTACGAGTGCCGGGATCACGAGCACCCGCCGCGCGCCGAGGCGACCACCTTCGCCATCCGCCGCTACCTGAACGCGTTCGGACCGGCCACTCGCGCCGACGTCTCCCAGTGGAGCGGCGTGCCGATCCGCGACCTCGAGCAGGGCTTCGAGGCGCTGCGCCTCCGTAGCTTCCGCGACGAGCAGGGCCGCGAGCTGCTCGACCTGCCGCGCGCACCGCTCGTCGCCGGGGACGCACCGGCGCCGCCGAGGCTGCTGCCGCGCTGGGACGAGCTGCTGCTCGGGCACAAGGACCGCACGCGCGTCCTCCCCGACGAGTACCGCAAGGCCGCGATCCAGCGAAACGGGGACGTCCAGCAGACGTTCCTCGTCGACGGGCTGGTCGCGGGCCTGTGGACGCGCGACGGGGACCGGATCAGGCTCGAACCGTTCGCCCCACTCCCGCGCACCGTCCGGCGTGAGCTCGAAGACGAGGCCAAGCGCCTGAATCGCTGGCTCGGCTAGCGTCAGGACGTGCTCCTCGGCGGCCACTGCTCGGGCGGGATCAAGAAGGCGCTGGAGAACGCGCATGCGTTCGGAATGGACTCCGTGCAGCTGTTCGCGCAGAGCCCGCGCACGTGGCGGTTCCCGGACCACGACCCGGCCGACCTCGAGGCCTTCAAGGCGCGGCGTGAAGAGCTCGGCATCGGCGCGGTCGCGATCCACGCGGTCTACCTGCTCAACCTCGCGAGCACGAAGGCGGACTTCTACGAGAAGAGCGTCGACACGCTGAGCAAGACGGTCGACGCGGCCTGCGCGATCGG
>JBEVNN010000173.1:0-4027 GCA_040508095.1 Gaiellaceae bacterium | reverse complement strand
GGCGGATGGAAGCCGTAGTCCATCAGCCGCTTCGCGACGTCGAGCGCCGTGACGCCGTGCTCGCGCTTCAGCGGGCGGGCGGAGAGCACGAACTCGTGCATGCAGAGGCGGTCGAACGGGAGCTCATAGGCGTCGCGTAGCCGCGCGAGCAGGTAGTTCGCGTTCAGCACCGCCGCCTCCGACATCTCGCGCAGCTGCGGCCCGTAGGCGCGGATGAACGCGAGCGAGCGCACGAAGACGCCGAACGGCCCGATGAAGCCGCGCACCTTGCCGATCGACTTCGGGCGGTCGTAGTCGAAACCGTAGCCCTCGCCGTCGCGGACGATCGCGGGCACCGGGAGGAACGGCTCCAGCCGACTGGCGACTGCGATCGGCCCCCCGCCCGGCCCGCCGCCGCCGTGCGGCTGCGAGAACGTCTTGTGGAGGTTGATGTGGACGATGTCGAAGCCCATGTCGCCGGGCCGCGAGATCCCGCAGACGGCGTTCAGGTTCGCACCGTCGTAGTACATGAGCGCCCCGACGTCGTGGAAGATCGCCGCGACTTCCGCGATGTGCTCGTCGAAGAGGCCAAGCGTGGACGGATTCGTGAGCATCAGTCCGGCGGTGTGCTCGTCGACCTTCCCGCGCAGGTCCTCGACGTCGATGTTCCCGCGCGGATCGGTCTTCACGGGCGTCAGCTCGTAGCCGGCCATCGTCACGCTCGCCGGGTTCGTGCCGTGCGCGGTGTCCGCGACCACGATCTTGCGCCGCCGCTCGCCCTCGCCCCGATCGGCGAAGTACGCGCGCATCACCATCAGGCCCGTGAGCTCGCCCTGCGACCCCGCCGCTGGCTGGAGCGAAACCGCGTTGAGGCCCGTGATCTCCGCAAGCACCTCCTGCAGCTCCCAGCACAGCCGGAGCGCGCCCTGAGCGCCTGCCGGGTCCTGGTGCGGGTGGAGGTCGCGGAATCCGGGCAACGCGGCGAGCCGTTCGTTCACGCGCGGGTTGTGCTTCATCGTGCAGGAGCCGAGCGGGTAGAAGCCGGTGTCGATCCCGAAGTTCCGCCGCGAGAGCTCCGTGAAGTGACGCACGAGGTCGGGCTCGGCGAGCTCGGGCAGGCGGGGCGGCTCGGCGCGGCGGAGCTCGTTCGGCAGCTCGGGCACTGGAAGATCGAGGCGCGGCGGCCGGCCCGCGCGGCGGCCAGGGCGGGACTTCTCGTACAGGAGCTTCACGCGCCCACCTCGTCCAGCGTGCGGGCGAGCCGGTCGATCTCCTCCGGCGTTCGCCGTTCCGTGAGCGCGACCAGCAGCACGTCGTCCATCCCCGAGTAGTCGCGCCCGAGGACGTAGCCGGGGTGGACACCGCGAGCGCGGGCCTCGCGGACGACCTCCTGCGCGGGTCGTCCGACGCGAACGGCAAACTCCTTGAATGTTGTCTTGTCGGAAAACACGACTTCACGTCCGAGACGCTCCTTCGCGTGCGCCGCGAGCGCGATGCAGGCCTCCCCCACCTCTTTGAGCCCCTCCGGCCCGAGCCACGAGAGGTAGACGAGCCCCCCCAGGGCGAGGAGCGTCTGGTTGGTGGTGATGTTGGAGGTCGCCTTCTCGCGCCTGATGTGCTGTTCGCGCGTCTGGAGGGTCAAGACATAGCCGCGCTCACCCGCGGCGTCAGTGGTCTCGCCGACGATGCGGCCCGGCATCCGGCGGATGAAGTCGTTGCGCGCGGCGATGAACCCGTAGTGCGGCCCGCCGTAGGAGAGGTAGTTGCCCGCCCCCTGCCCCTCTCCGATGGCGATCGCGCAGCCGTAGTTGCCGGGAGCTTCGAGCAGGCCGAGCGAGATCGGGTCCACGTGCGCGACCGCGAGCGCCTCGGCCTCGTTCGCCGCCGCGGCGAGGTCCGAGGCCGGCTCGAGTACTCCGAAGAAGTTCGGCTGCTGGAAGATCACGCAGGCCGCGTCGGCCGCGGCCTCGCCGAGCTCCTCCGGGTCGGTCGCGCCGCCCCGATGAGGCACCTCGACGACCTCGAGCCCGAAGCCGGGCGCGTAGGTCTTCACGACCTGCCGCACCTGCGGGTTGGTCGCCTCGGTGACGACGACCTTCGAGCGACCCGTCGCGTGCTTCGCGACGAAGCACGCGTCCGCAGCGACCGTGGTGCCGTCGTAGCCGGACGCGTTTGAGACGTCCATGCCCGTCAGCTCGCAGATCGCGGTCTGATACTCGAAGATCGCCTGCAGCACGCCCTGGCTCAGCTCGGGCTGGTACGGCGTGTACGCCGTCAGCAGCTCCCCACGCTGCAGCACGGCGTCCACGATCGCCGGCACGTAGTGGTCGTACATGCCCGCGCCGAGGAAGGACAGCTCGGTGCCGACGTGCGCGTTCTCGGCCGCGAGCGCCTCGAAGTAGGCGGTCAGCTCCTGCTCGGTGAGGGCCGGCCGCAGATCGAGCTTCCGTCCGAGGCGGACACCGGCCGGCAGGTCGGCGAACAGCCCCTCGACGGAGGAGACGCCGATTGTCTCGAGCATCGCCTCCCGGTCGGCGTCGGTCAGCGCGAGGTAGCTCAACCCTGCTCGGCCAGATGCTGCTTGTAGGCGTCCACGTCCATCAGCGCGTCGACCTCGCCGGGGTCGGTCAGGCGCACGCGCACGAGCCAGCCCTCGCCGTACGGATCGTCGTTCACCGTCTCCGGCGCGTCGACGACGGCGCGGTTGACCGCGACGACCTCGCCCGCGAGTGGCGCGACCACGTCCGAGACCGCCTTGACGGACTCGACCTCGGCGTACGACTCGTCCTTCTTCAGCGTCGCGCCCTCCTCCGGAGCCTCGAAGTGGACGAGCTCGCCCAGCGCGTCCTGCGCGAACCAGGTAATACCGAAGGTCGCTTCTCCGTCCTCGATCCGCGCCCAGTCGTGCTCGGGGTGGTACCGCAGCTCATTCGGGTAGCTCTCGACGGCCGCCATCAGCTCTCCTCCCGGGAGTAGATCGGCTTCTTCACCACGCGCGCACGCCGCAAACGGCCACGGACGTCGATCGTCAGCTCCGAGCCCGGCGGCGCCAGCCCGGCCGGCACGTAGCCCATCCCGATGCCGACCTCGAGCATCGGCGAGTACGAGCCGGAGGTGACCTGGCCTCCCTCGGCGATCGCCATCCCCTGGCGCGCGATCCCCGCCTCTTCCATCACGAAGGCCGCGAGCCTGCGCTCCGGGCCCGCCTCCTTGATGCGCCGCAACTCATCGGCGCCGGTGAAGTCCTTGTCGAGCACGCAGACCCAGCCGAGGCCCGCTGAGATCGCGTCGGTCTCCGGCGTGATGTCGTTTCCGTGAAGCGGGTAACAGACTTCGAGGCGCAATGTGTCGCGCGCACCGAGGCCGCACGGAACGACACCGCGGTCTAGCACACGGTCCCAGAGCTCGGTCGCGGCGCCTGCTTCGGCGAGCAGCTCGACGCCCTGCTCGCCGGTGTAGCCCGTGCGGTTCACGGTGCAGGCGACTCCGCCGACCTCACCGTCGGCGAACGTGAACGCCGGAGCCTCCGGCAGCCCGAGCCGCTCGAGCGCGCGCGGCCCCTGCACGGCGATCAGCGCGTATTCGTCGGAGACGTCCCGCAGCTCGACCTCGCCCGGCAAGCGCTCCTCGAGCCACGCGAAGTCCGGCTCGCGGTTCGCGGCGTTCACGATCAGGAGGAACCGCTCGGGCGAGAGCTCGTAAGCGATCAGGTCGTCGACGATCCCGCCGTGCTCGTTCGTGAGCAGCGTGTACTGCGCCTTGCCTGCACCGATCTTGTCGAGGTCGTTCGAGAGCACGGTCTGCAGGAACGCACGCGCGCCGGGGCCTTCGACGAGGAACTCACCCATGTGCGAGACATCGAAGGCGCCCGAGTCGGTGCGCACCGCGCGGTGCTCCGGAATCACGCCCTCGTACTGCACCGGCATCTCCCAGCCTGCGAACGGAACGAGGCGCGCGCCGAGGGCGACGTGACGCTCGTACAGCGGCGTTTTCAGCAGCGTCTGCATCGGGCGCTGATGCTAATGGAGCCGAAAAGGGGGCCGCCCCG
>JBEVNN010000273.1:0-3315 GCA_040508095.1 Gaiellaceae bacterium | reverse complement strand
GCTCCGCGAGCGTGTCGAATTCGCTCGCCGCGCGCGCCAGCTCGTCGTCGAGCTCCGGCAGCACCTTCTCCTTGATCTCTTTCACCTCGACCGTGGCCTTGGCCGTCGAGTCGTCGGCGGTCTCGAACTCGACCTCCCTCGTCTCTCCGGCGCTCGCACCGGTGAGCGCGCGCTCGATCTCCTCGACGAGCCGGCCGGAGCCGAGCTCGACCACGAGGTCGCGCTGCCCCTCCCCGTTCTCGTCGAGCGCGTCGATCACGAGCACGTCACCCGTGCGTGCCGGGCGGTCCTCGACGGGCGCGAGCTCGGCAACCGTCTCGCGCAGTGCCTCGAGCTCCTGGTCGACGACCTCGCTCGGGACGTCGGGCTCGGCGTACGGCACCTCGAGCTGCGACCAGTCGGCCGGCTCGGGCTTCGGCTGCACCGCGACGGTCGCGCTGAAGCTGAACTTCTCCTCATCAGAGGTCGGCAGGTCGTAGTCGTACTCGGGCGCGGCCACCGGTCGGATCCGCGTCGTCGCGGCGGCGTTCAGAAACCAGCCGCCGATGTGACTCTCCACGGCCTCCGTGAAGATCCGCTCCCGGCCGATGCGCGCTTCGAGCACCTGCGGCGGCACCTTGCCCTTGCGGAAGCCGGGAATCTTCACCGACTCCGCGAGGTCGTGCGTCGCGTGCTCGACCGCGTGCCTGAGGTCTGCCTGCGGGACCTCGACCTTGAGCCGGACCTTGTTGTCCGGCAGCTCCTCGACCTGCGTCGCCATGCCCTGGCCATTCAAGCAAAGGGGCGAAGGCCTACCGACGGCGTCGGGTCAGAAGTCGTCCGGCTCGCCGTCTCCGTAGTCGAGGCTCTCGAGCCGGGTCATCAGGCCGACCCCTCGGAAGTAGACCTTGTTCGAGCGCGGGTAGTACGCGATGTCGTTCGGCTCCCGGGTTCCGTAGACGAGGTAGGTGATGCCCTCGTCACCCGGGACGACCGAGTGGGCGATGCGCGTGCCGGGCGGCCGGGCGAAGACGTGGCCCGCGCGCAACTCGTGGTCCTCGCGCTGCACGCCGCGCGCGGCGGTGGTCGCCGTCGGCCAGAGCTCGAGCGTGCCGCTGCCCTCGAGGATCACGAAGGCCTCCGACTCCTCCGAGTGGCAATGCGGGACGACGCCCCGCCGGCCGGGCTCGCGCTGGATCCAGTTCAGCCCGGAGCGCTCGGAGCCTCCCGCCTCGCCCAGCAGCCGGTCCCCGTCCACGTCCTTCGGCACGTCCTCGAGGGCGACGACGTTGGTTGGCCGCTCGCCCGGCTCGGCGAACTCGACCTCGCCGACCTGAGCCTCGATGTCCCAGGGGTCGTCCGTGCGCCCCTCGACCCACGGCCAGCTCAACCGCACCGCGTTCGACCGCGGCAGCCAGCCGTACTCGACCGGGTGGCGCGTTCCGAAGACGAGGTAATCGAGACCCTCCGGGCCGCCCTTGAACGTGTGCTCGTGGTGGTCTGCGACCTGCACGATGATGTCGCCGGCGCGGACCTCACAGACCGCCTCGTCCTGCCACAGGAGCCCGGAGCCGCCGAGGACGTAGTAGATCTCCTCCGAGGCGCCGTGCGAGTGCGGCGGCGTCGGAAGCCTTCCCGGCTCGACCCGAACCCGGTTGACGCCGATCCCCTTCGCGCCCGCCGCGTCGCCGAGCCGCTGCCAGGTCGCGGCCATCGGCCCCTTCTCGTTGCGGCGGCCCTCGACTTCGTCCACGTGCGCCAGCACGGCGGCAGTATTGCGGCCGGTCAGCGAAGCTGCAGGTACTCGTTCGCGCCGCTGACGGACAGGCCCGGCGTCGGGCCGCCCCCGATCACGTACACGCGGCCGCCGAGCCCGAGCACCCCAAGGCCGTGCCTCGCGGTCGGGAGGTCGGGGAGGCGGCGCCAGCGGCGGGTGCGCAGGTCGAACGCGTAGACCGCTGCCGACGTTCCCGCGGGCGACTCGCTCCCCGCCGAGACGAGGAGCGGCCCGACCGAGGCGGAGTCCGTTCCGCCGCGGGTCTCGGGAACCTTTGGCAGCGACACCCAGCGGCGGCGGGCGGGAACGTAGGCCTGGAAGGCGTCGAAATTCGTTCCGGCCTCACGACCGGCGACCGCGTAGACACGGCCACCGAGCGCGCTCACGCCGAGGTGCTCGCGCGGCTTCGGGCCCGGGATCTGCCGCCAGCGGCGGCGGGTGCGATCGAACGCGAGCGCGCGCTGGGCAAGGCCACCGCGCGCGACACCGCCGACCACGAAGAGCGTCCGGCCGACGATCGCCGCGCCCGCCGCGGCGCGTGGCTCGGGCAGGTCCGGAAGACGTCCCCAGCGGCCCTGCGAGAGGACAAAGGCACGCGTGGGCGCGCCGTAGCCGCCGAGGACGTACAGCTTGCGTCCGTCGGAGGCGGCCATCGCGTGGTTGACCGCGACGGGGAGGTCGGGCAGCCGCCGCCAGCGGTTGCGGGCCGGCGAGTAGGCGTCGACCCGCCGGGAGCTGTTTCCGTTCGCCAGGAACCCGCCGACGACGACGAGCTCTCGCCCCACCGTCGCGGCGGCGACCTCACTCCGCGGCACCGGGAGCGGCGCCCCTCGCTTCCACTCGAGGGCTCGAGGCGAGACGGCTCCTGCCGAGGCGCCGAACACAAGCGTTGCGGCTCCGAGGAACGCGAGCGGCCACCGCGTCATGCCTGGAGTATGGAACCTCAGAGCGACCCGCGGCGTATGGCTCACCGGCCGCGCGAGAGAGGGTCGCGCCTACGCCGCGGCTTCTACCTGCGGTCGCGAAGCGGCTGCGTCCCGCTCGTGTTCCGCGTCGGCGCGTTAGTTCGAACCGCGCTTCGGCAAGGCAGACCTGGCGGCCGCTATTAGTCGACGGATGTGTCCGCGAAGAGGCCGCCGGTCATGGGTCTCGTAGTAACCGGGTGGTGGGTGTGCGGGGTCGACGCGGCCGCGACGCTCCGCATCTGGTCTGTCGAGGCCCGGATTCTGGGGGCCAGGACCACCGGGTACGACGATCCGGATCAGGCCGAAGACTGCATACAGGAGGGTCATTGGAGGCTGACGCTAGGCCTGAGCCTTTGGCGCCTCACTTCCCTCCAGGAGCTCCTCGAAGGCGGGATCGTCGCGAAGCGGATCGAGATCCGAATCCTGTTTCGCGTACTCGCGGAACCCTTGGGAAAGGTCGATCGCCTTCTTCAGGTGCTCCATTGCGGCCGTGCGGTCGCCGGTCAGGCTCTCCAGGCACGCGAGGTTGTAGAACAGCAATCCGTACTGCGGAGCCTCGGCCACGAGCTCACGAAGCTCCGTCGCCACTTCGGC
>JBEVNN010000112.1:0-5214 GCA_040508095.1 Gaiellaceae bacterium | reverse complement strand
AGCTTCTTGGCCTCGTTGTAGAGCTGCTCCTTCGTCCGCCCCTTCGGCCGGTTCGTGCCAGAGCGCCGGCCGCCGCGGCGGCTGGGGCGCGTATCGCGAACCGACGACCGTGAAGCCTGCCGGGCCTCGCCCTTCTGGGCGCGCTCCTTGTTAACGGTCCTGGCCGCGATCTCCTTGGCGCGCCTCGTCGATGTGCCGCGCTTCTTCGCGCTGTCCTTGATGTGCTCGTACTGGCGTTCGCGCTTGTTGCTCCATGCACGCTGTGGCATTCGATCCCTCCTCGTCTGGTTCAGGGACCGCTTGCCCGCCGGGCGCGCTTTGTAACGTCCTTACTCGAGCGGTTCGTTCTGGACGTTGTGCTCGGTGGCGTACTCGTCGGTGAGCTTGTTGATCACGTCAGCGCCGTCGCCGTAGGCGTAGTTGATCTTCACGAACGGCTCCCACTTCGCCGGCAGTGCATCCTCCGGGAAGATCGCCTCGACCGGGCACTCCGGCTCGCACGCGCCGCAGTCGATGCACTCCTCCGGGTCGATGATCAGAATCCGCTCGAACTCGTGGATGCAGTCGACCGGGCAGACGTCGACGCACGAGAGATCTTTGATGTCGATGCAGGGCTCGGCGATGATGTACGTCACGGGCGCCAAGTCTACTGAGGGTTGTGGATCAGCCCGTCAGGTCTTCGACGAGGTCTTTTGCGCGCTCGTTGAGGGCCGACTTGGCAACGACCTGATCGAACCCCGCCTCGTGCGCGCGGCGCAGGCCCTCGGTGTCGGTGTGGTTCGTGAAGCCGAGCAGCGGCACGTCCGGGTAGGCGTCCGCGACCTCGTCCGGGTCGATCCGCGCCACGTCCGCAATCACGCAGTCGGGCGGGTCGACGCTGTCGGCGGTCGTCAGGTGATGGCCCGGGAGAAGGCCCTCCAGCTTCCCCCGGAAGAAGAGATCGACCCCTACCAACAGGATCGTCGCCACAGGGGCAAACGTACCACTGTTTCGCCACCGCTCCAACGGCCTCGAATCTGATACGAACCTTGCCGTGCCGACGCTCCCGTTCCCGCCCGACGTCGACGAGCTCCTGCGCCGGCCCAACCCGGCCGTCGTCGCGACGGTGCGGCCCGACGGCTCGCCGCATTCCGTTGCGACGTGGTACCTGTGGGACGGCTCGCGGGTGCTCCTGAACATGGACGAGAGCCGGGCCAGGCTCGCGTTCCTGCGACGTGAGCCGCGTCTGTCGCTGACGGTGCTCGACGCCGACAGCTGGTACCGGCAGGTGAACCTCGACGGCCTCGTGGCCGAGCTCGTCGACGACACGGAGTTCGAGGACATCGACCGGCTCGCACGGCATTACACCGGCCGGCCATTTCGCGACCGCGCGCATCGCCGCGTCAGCGCCTGGGTCGAGATCGAGCGCTGGCACGACTGGACGTGAGTCTCGAGGAAGGGCTCGACCTGATCCGCCGCGGCGAGTACTACGCTGCCCACGAGGTGCTCGAGGACGTCTGGCGCGCCTCCGAGCCGCAGGAGCGCGACTTCTACCAGGGGCTCGTCCACGTCGCGGTTGCCTGGTACCAGGCCGGGCGTGGCAACCGGGTGGGTTGCGAGCGTCAGCTCGAGAAGGCCGCGCGGCGACTCGGGCCGTTCGCGCCGGAGCATCGTGGGGTCGACCTCGCCGCGACGCTCGGGCGCGTCGAGGAGGCACAGCGCGTCGTCGCGGACGGGTCGCTCGAGCTGCCGCCGCCGCGCGTCTAGAGGTGGTCGAGCCCGATTGCGTCCAGGAAGCGCTGCACGGCGACGTTCAGCCACCAGTTGCGGTTGAAGAACAGCAACAGCCCCAGCGCGACCAGGGTCAGGCCGCTCGCGAGCCGGATCCAGTCGTAGTGGTTCCGCACCCAGCGAAAGGCCGCCATCGCGTGCCCGAACGCGATCCCGATCGCGACGAAGGCGACCGTGATCCCCAGTGAGTACGCGGCGAGCAGGATGCAGCCGCGGACGACCGTTCTCGAGTCGGCCGCCAACGCCAGGATTGCGCCGAGCACGACGCCCACGCACGGTGCGGCGCACACCGCGAACGCCGCCCCGAGTAGCGCACGCGAGCCGCTGGCGCGTGCTCGCGAGAGCGCGCCGGGAGCGATCATCCGCTCCGGCCACGGCAGCAGCCCGGCGAAGGCGAGCCCGAGGACGACGAGCACGAACCCGGCGAGCTTCGTCCGCGTCTCCTGGTCGACCCAACCGCCGAGCGCCGCGGCAGCCGCGCCGAGGACGACGAACACGACCGTGAAGCCGGCCGCGAAGGGCACGCTCGCAGTGACGATCCGCCGCGCGACCCCGCGCTCGCCCAGCCGATCGACCTCGACCTCCGAGATCGCCGAGAGGTAGCCCGGCACCAGCGGCAGCACGCAGGGGAACGCGATCGAGACCAGCCCGGCCGCGAACGCCGCGACCAGGCGTTCAGCCATCGAAGCGGCGGAGCTCCTCGTCCAGCCGGCGCTCCTCCTCAGGCCCGAGTGGGCGCGCCGTCAGCGTCCACTGCGCAGCGGGTTCGCGCGAGCGGGACCAGCGCCACGCCAGCAGGCCGATCACGGCCGCGCCGCCGAGCACACCCACGATCGGAAGCACCCAGGCCAGCAGGTCGAAGCCGTGTCGCGGCGGCGCGGCGAGGATCCGCGTGCCCCACTGGTCGACGAGCTCGTTCTTGATCTGACCGCGCGTCGCGCCCTGCGAGATGCGCAGCTGGATATAGGCCTTGATCCGCTGCGCGGCCGGCGAGTCGGACTGCGCCAGCGTCTCGCCCTCGCAGATCGGGCACATCAGCTGGCCCTCGAGCTCACCGAGCGTCGGATGCTGCTCACTCGCGGCCGCCGGGGCAGCCAGCACCAGCGCGACCAGCGCGACCGTGAGCGTCCTCACGAGCGTGCCCGCAGCGCCCGCTCGACGCCGCTCTGGATGTCGGCCGCCTTGACCTCGCCCGGCACGTGCTCGACCACCGTCCCGCTGCGGTCGATGAAGAACGTCTCCGGCAAGCCCGTCAGTCCGTAGATCGGCGACGTGACGTTCTTGTTGTCGTGGACGAGCGGGTAGCGCAGGCCGTACTTGCGCGCGAACTTCCGCGCGTCGCCCGCGAAGTCGTTGACGTCCACGCCGAGGACGACCGCCTTCCCCGAGTACTGCTTCGCGGCGGCGGCGAGCGCCGGTGCTTCCTGCTTGCACGGGTAGCACCACGAGGCCCAGAAGTTCAGCACCACCACCTTGCCGCGCAAGGAGGCAAGCTGCAGCGACCCGGGCTTGTCGATCCGGTTGAGTGTGAAGTTCGGCGCCTCACCACCGACCCTGGCCTTCTTGCCGCTGCCGTGAGCGAGCTTCCAGACGAGCAGCGCCAGCAGTAGGGCCACGAGCCCGACGGCCAACACCTGCGCGCCGAGCTTCAGCCGTGTCGCGGTCATCTCACGCGGAGACGATGAAGACCGTCGTCCCGACCGTGACGTGATTGAACAGCCACTCGGCGTCGGAGATGTGCATGCGGATGCAGCCGTGCGACGCGGAGTAGCCGATCGACGCGTCGTCGGGGGTGCCGTGGATGCCCACGCCGCTGGCCGAGAGCCCCATCCAGCGCGTGCCGAGCGGGTTGCCCGGGCCCGGTGGGATCGGCTTCTCGCCCTTCGCCCAGTCGGAGTTCGGCGGGTACCACCACGGGTTGCGCCACTTCACCACGACGCGCCAGCGGCCAAGGGGTGTCGGGTACTGCGACTGGCCGGTGGCGACGCCGAAGACCCGCCACGGCTGCGCCCCTTTGTAGAGGTAGAGCCGGTTCGAGCCCCGCCGGATCACGATCACCGGACCGAACGAGGCGGGCGTTACCGTCGGCTCGAGCGGCGTGAACTGCAGGTTCAGGAGCGGCCTCGTGTTCGTCACGAGCGCCGTGAAGATCGCGTCCATCGCGCGCGTGCGCCGCAGCGCGCGGCCGGCCTGCGGCTTCGTCACCCTCGGGCGGAGGCCGCTCAAGAAGAGCTTCGAGTCGACCGGCTTCCGGTCGAAGCGCTTTGCGACCGCGTCGAGGTAGCGGTTCGTGCCGCGGCGGTTGAGGATCACGCGCAGCTTCAGCTCGGTTCCGGCGGGAGCGGCGAGCGCGCGCTTCACCGCGGCTCGGACGGCAGCCATCGCACCGATCTTCGCGGGCGCGAGCGCGAGACGGTGGCGCGGCACCGCGAGCGAGAGCGGGCGCGCGAACGACTCGCTCACGGCCTGGTACGCCTCACCTTCGGTGAAGTTGCCGACGTCGACGCCGGAGATGGTCACGCCCGGCGCGATCAGCTGCGGCGTGGTCGTGCTCGTGGAGGTGGTCGCCGCGACGACGCCCGCGGAGAGGCCGCCGGCAGCGAGCAGGCCGAGCACGAACGGGATTGCGAGAGCCGCTTTTCGCATCGCGCCGAGAGTCTAGCCAGCGAAAATGCGGGGATCGTTCGTCACCACGCCGTCGACTCCGAGGCGATCGAGCCACGGGACGAGCTCCGGATCGTCGACCGTCCACACGAGCACCGGCGCGCCAAGGGCGTGGCAGCGCGCGACCACCGCGGGCGTGATCACCTCCCAGTAGAGCACCGCCGACGTGGCGCGCGCCGAGCGCAGAAGCGCGCCGATCCGGTGCGGCAGCGCCCGCTTCAGTGCCTTCACCACGACGCGTGCGGGCGCGTGGAAGATCGGGTTCTTCGTGAGGCCCGTGCGGTCCTGCGGGTACGTCTTGCCGAGCCGCAGCGCGGGCTCGACGCCGTTGAGCGCCCGGAGCGTGGCCGCGCGGAACGAGCTCACGACGGTGCGGTCGACGACGCCGTGGCGCCGCAGCGCGGCCGCGACCGCAGGCTCGGCTCCCCGCGCCTTGAGGTCGAGGTGAACGTCGGCTGGGGTGCCGCGCAGGAACTCGAGCACGTCGTCGAGGGAGGGCAGGTCGTGCGCCGCCTGCGGGCGGTCGTGGACGACGACGAGCGCACCGCCGAGCGCGTGCACGTCGAACTCCACCAGGTCGCAGCCGAGCTCGACCGCGAGTGCGATCGCCTCGAGCGAGTTCTCCGGCGCGAGCGCCGCCGCGCCCCGATGGCCGATCCGCAGCAGGCGGCCGTCGCGCCGCCCGAGATCGATCACGCGCGCTTGACGACGACGACCGCGCAGTCGTCCGCCAGCTCGCCCGCAAAGGCACGGCAGTCCTCGACCACCGCCTCCGCCAGC
>JBEVNN010000268.1:0-2898 GCA_040508095.1 Gaiellaceae bacterium | reverse complement strand
GTGTTCCGTGCCCGCCGCGAGCGACCATCGACGGCAGATGTTCGGCCAGCACAACGTGACAGCGAGCCGCGATACGCCGCTCCTCTACGCCCTTCCGGCGGCGGTCGGACGCCGGCACGCTGCCGCGTTCTGGGCCGTCGCGTTCGCGTTTCTGATCGTCATGGCGTTCGCGACCTTGCCGAGCCCGCTCTACGGCCTGTACCGAACGCGCGACAACCTTTCGACGCTGACGGTGACGGTGGTCTACGCGGTCTTCGCGTGCGGCGCGATCGTCGCCTTGCTCTGTGAGCGCGTCGTCGTCGCGCGGATCGGCCGTCGCGGAGCGATGCTCGGCGGGGTGGCGACCATGATGGCCGCGGCGACCGTGATCGGAGCCTGGAAGGCCCTACCGGGGTTGCTCGTCGGGCGCGTGATCACAGGGGTGTCCGTCGGGCTCGCAGCCGGAACGGCCACCACCTATCTCGTCGAGCTACGGCTCCAAGACGACCCGGACGCGTCCGTCGTGCGCGCTCGGACGATCGGAACGTCGGTGAACATCGGGGCCCTGGGAGTCGGCCCGCTCATCGCAGGCGTTCTGGCCGAGTGGACCAGCCTGCCGCTCACCCTGCCCTACGTGCTCTTCATCGGGCTCGGCGCGCTCGCACTCGTCGGCCTGGCGGGCGCTCCGGAAACCGGGACGCCGAACCCCCACGCGAAGGCAACGCTGGCCGTTGCCGGCATCCCGGGCACCGCAGCGGCCGCGACGATCGCGGCCTTCTCCGCGACAGGGCTCTTTGCCGGCCTGTCCGGGATCTTCCTGGCAACGACCTTTGACCGGCCCTCACACGCCCTCGCCGGAGCGACGCTGTTCCTCGTCTTTTCCTCAGGGGTGCTGTCCCAGCTCGCGACGGGAAAGCTGCAGGCGCCCCGCGTGCTCGCACTCGGGGTGACGTCGATGCTGGCCGGTGTTGCGTTGATCGTGACGGCCGTCCGCCTCTCGACGCCGAGCCTCGTGCTGTTTCTGGTCGGCGGCGCACTGATCGGGGCCGGCGCAGGCCTCGTCTTCAAGGGCACGACCGGGATCGTGCTCGAGGCTGCTGCCCCAGAGGAACGAGTCGCGATGACCTCCACGCTGATCATCACGGCACTCTTCGGGCTCTCGATTCCCGTGGTCGGAGCCGGGGTAGCGCTTTCGCAGGGCGTTTCCGCAGCCAACACCGTGCTCGGCTTCGGCACCGCCGTCGCACTCGGCGTGGCGTTGTCAGGGTGGGCGCTGCTCGGTCGACGCGCGAGTGGCCCTCGAGGCGCGGCGTAGATGCAACAAAAGCCATTTGCTGGCCCTTTCTGAAGCCCTCTGACGGACTCGAACCGTCGACCCCCTCCTTACCATGGAGGTGCTCTACCAACTGAGCTAAGAGGGCAGGCCCCGCCATTGTAGGCGCGGTCCGCGCGCTCCTTGTTCCCGCTCGGCCCGAGCCGTTCACGGTCCGCCTCTTCTGCTGAGCGTCAACCGCCGGCGAGCAGGCCCGCGACGTACCACTCGTCGAGTGGGTCGAAGCTGTCGTACGCCTGGCCGACGACCGCGATCTCCTCCAGCGGGTGCGGGCAGACGACCTCGTCGGCAGCGTTGGCGAGGCGGTCGAGGCTGTCCACGTGCGCGACCGGCACTGCGGCGACGACGTGCGAGGCGCCCTCCGCCCGCGCCCACAGGCAGGCGGCCGCGAGGGTCAGCCCCGTGACCGCGCCGTCATCGACGAGCAGCGCCTCGAGGCCCTCGACCGGCAGCGTCTCGTGTTCGAGCCGCGACTCCAGCCGCTCGGCGTCACGCCTCGCACGCGCGAGGAAGTCCTCCACGGCGGGCTCGGGAACCAGCAGGTACGGCGGCCCGTGCGCGGTGGTGGCGCCGAGGCGTCGGCCGTGGGCGTTGACGCGCTCGACGTCGACCGCGGTCAGCGGCAGCTCGAGCTCCCGCGCCACTTCCGCCGCTACCGCGACGCCGCCGCGGGCGACGCCGACGACGACCCCGCCGCGGCCGGTGAGCGCTTCCGCGAGCTCCCGTCCTGCCGCCGCGCGGTCGCGAAACAGCGGCTGCATCCAGGGAACGATCCGCATCGTGAGGGATTGTCGCGCACGGGTGCGGATCCCCTGTTCGAGCGTCAGCGGGAGCGCATGCTTGGCCGAAAAGGCACGAAGTGCGCCTGCGGACGCCATTGCTGCGACGAGCGGCACGGGTCCTCCCGTGCTTCTTGGCCTGCGTCGTTGCGGTCTGCGCGCTATCGGCCTGCTCGTCGCGCTCGACGTCGCCGAAAGGCACCGTCGTGCACGTGACGCTGAAGGACTTCCGCATCAAGGTCTCCCGGACCCACGTCGCTGCCGGCGACGTGCAGCTCGTGGTCGAGAACAAGGGACCTGACACCCACGAGCTGCTGGTCGCCCGAACAAGCGCGCCGCTGCCGCTGCGGGCCGACGGGATCACCGTCGACGAGAAGGCGCTCGAGCCGGTCACCGTGGACGAGGTCGAAGGTGAGGCGCGCGGCCACGTTTTCGTCGCCCAGTTCAAGCTACGCCCCGGTCGGTACGAGCTGTTCTGCAACATGGCCGGCCACTACCTCGGCGGCATGCGCGCCCGCCTGGTGGCGAGCTGACGGTGCGCTCCGGCCCTGCCTTCCGGCCCTTCGCTTCGCGCGGCCGCCGCGCCGTCGCCGCGATTCTGGTCACCTTTGCGCTCTTCTCGGCGGTCAGCGTCGCGTTGTCGATCTGGGCGACCTCTATGGCAGAAATACCGGCGGGGCAATCCTTTTCGGATGGCTGTTCAGCATTGCCGGAATTTTCGTGCTGCTGCTCGCCTGCATTAATTTCATGAACCTGAGCACTGCGAGGGCGGAAAACCGGGCGAAAGAGATCGGGATACGCAAAGCG
>JBEVNN010000069.1:0-4269 GCA_040508095.1 Gaiellaceae bacterium | reverse complement strand
GCTGGTGCGCTCGCGAAGCGTCTCGATCTCCTCGGGCGTCAGCTCTTCACGCCACCGGCCGAGGCTCGCAGCACTGTCGAGCTCGACCGCGTGCGGGGTCGCCGGCGCCGAGGGGTTGCCCGACGCGCTCGCGCGCTCGATCTCCGTGCGCGCGTTCTCGGTCAGCTCGAGGCCAAGCCGTTCGTAGAGCTGCCCGAAGCTCGCACCCGGCTCGAGCGAGACGTCCTCGTGCCGGAGGAAGACCCAGTCCTCGTGGCACTCGCGGTACGAGGAGACCGCGTTGTAGAGCAGCCGCCAGAGCAGCGCAGCCTGCGCGAGGAGGTCGCCCGGCTCACGCGCCTGCGCGCGGATCTCGTCCTCGTAGGGCTGGATGACTTCGGGAACCCGGCCGTCGTCGAGGAAGGTCGCGAAGCTGTGCTTCCAACCGAGCCGCTTGAGGCTCGACGCGAAGGCCGCGGGGTGCCGGATCAGCACCACGACCTCCATGTCGAAGCGCTGCGCGAGCCACTCCGCCGAGAGGAGGGCGATCGGGTCCTTCATCAGCGGCCGCGCGTGGCGGCGCCGCACACGTTGCACCCGCGCGAAGTCGCGAAACGTCCTCGCGACGTCCTTCGGCCGATGTCGCCGTCGGAGCCTGGGGGCGAGCTCGTAGTGGAATGTCAGCACGTGCTCGAGCTCGGACGCGTAGCGCGCCTCGTTCTCACGCGTGACGACCGTGAAGTAGCGGTCGAAGCGACCCGCGCTGAAGCGCGGGTTGAAGGGCTCGTGCACGTAGCCGACACCGGGAGCGAGCGCGAGCATTTTCCCGACCCACGTCGTGCCGGACCGGGGGGCGCCGGTGACGAGGATCGGACGCTTGGCGCTCGTGGTCACGGGCGCCGAAGATACCGCCGCTATCCGGGCACGGCGCCGGTGATGCCCGACCGGCGCAGGAGCGCGCGCCCCGCGACTCCTACCGCCAGCACGGTCGCGCCCGCAATCACGGACGTGACCGGCAGCGTCACGACGAGCGTCGCGCACCCGAGGACACCGACCACATTCAGCGCCCGTGGCCAGCGGCGCCGCTCGGGCGGCTGGGTGTACGCAGAGGCGTTCGCGATCGCGTAGTAGGTGAGCACGCCGAACGACGAGAAGCCGATTGCGCCGCGGAGATCGGTGGTGAGAACGAGGAGGCAGACGACGGCGCCGACGGCCAACTCGGCGCGGGCGGGCACCCGGTGCACCGGGTCGACGGCGGCAAGTCGCCGTGGCAGGTCGCCGTTGCGCGCCATGGCGAGCGAGGTGCGCCCGATGCCGGCGATGAGCGCGAGCAGCGCGCCGAGGCTCGCGACCGTGGCCCCGATGCGCACGACGGGCACCGACCATGCCGCGCCGACCGCCTTCGCCGCGGTGGCGAGCGGCGTGGAGGTGCCGGCGAGCGCCGCCGGCCCGGCCGCGAGCAGCGCGGTGAGGCCGACAGCGGCGTAGATCACGACCGTGATGCCGAGCGCGAGCGGGATCGCCCGGGGGATCGTCCGCTCCGGGTCGCGCACTTCCTCGCCGAGCGTCGCGATCCGCGCATACCCGGCGAAGGCGAAGAAGAGGAGCCCCGCCGACTGCAGCACGCCGTAGACGCCGTGAGGTGAGGAGCCCGTCAGGTTGGAGCCGTCCGTGCCTCCACTGACGAGGATCGCCCCGACCACGACGAGCAGGGCGAGCAGCGACCCTGCGACGAGCACGCGCGCGAGGCCGGCGGTGCGCGTGATCCCGTGGCAGTTCGCGGCCGTCAGGACGGCGACAGCGAGCACGGCTGCCAAACGCTGGGCCCACGTCGAGCCGGGGACGGCGTAGGACGCGAAGGTGAGCGCCATCGCCGCGCAGGACGCGGTTTTCCCGACCACGAACCCCCATCCTGCAAGGAAGCCCCACCACTCACCAAGGCGCTCGCGGCCGTAGACGTAGGTCCCGCCCGACGTCGGGTACTGCGCCGCGAGCTGCGCCGACGCGACGGCGTTGCAGTAGGCGACGCCCGCCGCGAGGGCGAGCCCGATGAGCAGCGCGGTTCCCGCCGCGGCCGCCGCCGGTGCGAAGGCCGAGAAGACGCCGGCGCCGATCATCGAGCCGAGCCCGATGACCACCGCGTCGCCCGTGCCGAGGCGGCGGGCGAGCCCGGTCACATCGCGGCCGCGACCCGCTCGGCCGCTGCGGCCAGATCCTCGTCGGGCACGTTCGGCAGCACGTCCTCCCAGAGCGGGAGCATCATGCCCGAGGCCTCCACCATCCCTAGCGGGCGCGGGATGAACCAGACGTGGAAGTGCGCACCGCCGTCGCCCCAGCGGTAGAGGTGAACGCGCCCCACGTCGCCGAGCGAGAGGATCGCCCGCTCGACCCGCGCCGCCACGCGGCCTAAGTCGGCCTGCAGCGGCTCGGGGAGGTCGCTGAAGGAGTCGACGTGGACGCGGCTCGCCAGCCACACCGCGCCGGGGAGGCTCCCGCCGACCGGCGGGTGGAGCGTCCAGTTGTCGTCCGACCAGACGGCGCTCGTGGTCTTGTTCCCGCAGATGCCGCACGGCGGGCCGCCCGCCTCGCCGCGCCGCGGCGGCTCCGGGATGACGCGCTCGCCGGGCTCCCGCGGAACGAGGGGCTCCGTGTAGGGCAAGGTCATGGTCACGATGGCTCCTTTCGTCGGTCAGTGGCGAGGCCGTTGAGCACGACGTCGACGACGCAGCTCGTGGTCCGCTCCGCGGCCCAGCCGTGGCGCCCGCGGAGGTGGACGTAAGTCCAGGCGACCGCGTTGAACGCCACGTTCGCCGTTTCGACGAGGTCGTCGCCCGGGTCGAGCGAGCCGTCGGCGGCGCCCTCGCGCAGGAATTGGATGAACGGGTGGAGGTAGTCGGGCGGCTGTCCGGGGGCGGTGTCCTGGTGAAACGCCTCGTCGGTCGCGAGCATCAGCGGGAGGTGGCGGTCGAGCAGCTCGCAGAGCGCGACGAGCCCGCGCTCGAGCCGGTCGCGGCCCGTCCCACCGGTCGTCAGGATCGGGAACAGCGTTTCGCGGAAGTCGGCCGCGAGCTCCCCGACCAGCGCGGTGACAAGCACGTCGCGCGTCAGGCCTTGCCGCCAGAGCGTCGACCGCGCCCGGCCCGCGGCTTCGGCCACCCGCTCGAGCGTCAGCCCGTTCCAGCCCCGCTCGCTCAGCACGGCGATCGTCGCGCGGTGCAGCTCGGCGTCGAGGAAGGGGCCGCTGCGCGCATGCATCGTCCTCGCCTCACTCATGCAACGCATATGTTGCACGACGGGCAGCACATTCGCAAATACGTGCCGCTAGACGTAGAAGCCCCCGCTCGCGCGGGGGCTTCCGTAGCAGGCCTGTAAGACGGATTCTGTCAAGGGTGACCATCCGTCTTTGCAGCTGACCCGGCTCCTCGGCGGGCCGCCTCGAGCGGAGCCTGTTCGCCTTGCACCGGACGGGGTTTGGCTAGCCGCCGTGTCGCCACGGCGCTGGTGGGCTCTTACCCCACCGTTTCACCCTTACCTTCAGCGTCTCCGGAGAATCGCTGCCGGCGGTCTCCTTTCTGTGCCACTTTCCGTCGGCTTTCGCCGCCTGGGTCGCCCCAGCGTCCTGCCCTGCGGTGTCCGGACTTTCCTCGAGCCACGAGGGCCCGCGGTCACCCGGCCTGCACGGGAAGTGTAGCCGCGGCCCCGCGAAACGGTTCGTGTGAGACTTGCCCCACCCCACCGAAGGAGGAGCCATGAAACGGCTAGTTGCGCTTGCCGTCTTCCTCGTCGCAGGCGCGGTGGCGGCGGGAGTCGCGTTCGCCGGCCACGGCGGCGGCGGGCACGGCGGGAAGCATCACGGCAAGACGGTGTACGTGATCGAGCACGCGACCAACGACGCGGTCACGAACAACGACGGGCGGGCGACCGACTCCGTCGGCGACATCCTCACGTTCGCCAACGACGTCTTCGACAAGAAGAACGCGCACAAGGTCGGCACCGACCAGGGCTACTGCGTGCGGATGATTGTCGGCGAGTCGTGGGAGTGCGTCTGGACGACGCTGCTCCCGCGCGGACAGATCACCGTCGAGGGGCCGTTCTACGACACCAAGGACAGCGTCCTCGCAATCACCGGCGGGACGGGCGCCTACGCGAACGCGCGCGGGCAGATGGAGCTGAAGTCACGCGCAGGCGGCACCGAGTTCGCCTTCATCTTCCACCTGATCGGCTAGCCGGCTCTGCGGGCTCGGCGGCGGCCCCGCTGCCGAGCCCGCTGCCGCACTCCGGGCAGAAGAT
>JBEVNN010000265.1:0-3801 GCA_040508095.1 Gaiellaceae bacterium | reverse complement strand
CGAGACTCGAGGTTGGGCAGTTGCCAACAGCCATGGGCAAGGACGTACCCTTCCTCAAATGGCCGGCTTCGAAGACCTCGTAGACGAACTGGAGCGCTCCTATCGCGACACGCAGGAGCGGCTGAGCGATCCTGCCGTGTACAACGACCACCGCGAGGCGGCGGAGGTCGGACGGCGCCTGAAGGAGCTCGAGGGCCCGCACAAGCTGGCGCAGGACTGGCGCTCGACGCGCGAAGACCTCGAGGCCGCGCGCGACGACGGCGACCTGCGCGAGCTCGTGCCCGAGCTCGAGGAGCGCCTGGCGAGCCTCGAGGAGGAGCTGCGCCTGGCGCTGGTGGAGAGCGACCCGGCCGACCGCAAGGACGTGATCGTGGAGATTCGCCAGGGCGTCGGCGGCGACGAGGCGGCCCTCTGGGCCGCGGACATCTTCCGGATGCTGACGCGCTACGCAGAGCGGCGCGGCTTCAGCGTCGAGCAGCTCGAGGTCAGCGGCAACGAGGCCGGCGGCTTCAAGGAGATCGTCTTCGCCGTGAAGGGCGACGGCGCGTACTCGGTCTTCAAGTGGGAGGCGGGCACGCACCGCGTCCAGCGCGTCCCCGAGACCGAGTCGCAGGGCCGGATCCACACGTCCACGGCGACCGTCGCGGTGATGCCCGAGGCCGAGGAGGTCGAGGTCGAGGTCGATCCCAACGACCTCAAGATCGACGTCTACCGCTCGACCGGCCCCGGCGGCCAGAGCGTGAACACGACCGACTCGGCGGTGCGCATAACGCACCTCCCGACGGGAATCGTGGTCGCGATGCAGGACGAGAAGTCGCAGCTCCAGAACAGGAACAAGGCGATGCGCGTCCTGCGCGCGCGGCTCTACGAGGCCGAGCGCGAGCGACAGCTGGCCGAAGAGGCGGCGGCGCGGCGGTCGCAGATCGGCTCCGGCCAGCGCGCCGAGAAGATCCGCACCTACAACTTCCCCGAGAACCGGCTGACCGACCACCGCGTACACAAGACCGTGCACCGGCTCGACAAGATCCTCGAGGGGGAGCTGGACGAGTTCACCGAGGCGCTCGCTGCGGAGGACCGCCGCCGCGCTCTGGAAACAGCCTCCGCGTGACTATCGGCGCCGCATGACCATCGGCGACGCGCTTGCCCGGGCGACCGCTCGGCTCGCCGAAGCCGGCGTGGAGTCGGCCCGGCTCGAGTCCGAGCTCCTGCTCGCACGAGCCTGCGACGACTGTGCCCGGGCGCTCCTCTATGCGGAGCTCAACCGCGAGATGACGGACGAGCAGCTGGAGGCGTTCGACGCGAACATCGTGCGACGCGAGAAGCGCGAGCCGCTCGCGTACATCCTCGGCGAGTGGGGCTTCCGGCGGCTGACGCTGAAGACCGATCGCCGCGCGCTGATCCCGCGGCCGGAGACGGAGATAGTGGTCGAGCGTGCCCTCGAGCACGTCCGCGAAATCGAGGAGCCGGAGGTCCTGGACGTCGGCACCGGAACCGGCGCGATCGCGCTGGCGATCGCCGACGAGCTGCCGAGCGCGCGCGTGACCGCGATGGACGTCTCGGAGGACGCGCTCTCACTCGCGCGTGAGAACCTCGAGCTCACGGGCGTCAACGGTCGGGTGCGGCTCGTCGAGCACGATCTCACGAGCGGCCTCGGCGAGGCGAACTTCGACCTCGTCGTCTCGAACCCGCCGTACGTCGAGCCCGACGAGCTCCCGAGGCTGCAGCCCGAGGTGCGCGACTGGGAGCCGCACGTCGCGCTGGTCGCCTCGGGCGCCACGGAGAAGCTCACGCAGGCAGCGACCGAGGCGTTGCGGCCGGGCGGCTGGCTGGTGCTCGAGGTCGCGGCCGGCGCCGGCGAGCGTGTCGAGCGCCTGCTTTCGGAGGTCGGCTTCGAGGACGTCAGGATCACGCCGGACCTGGCCGGAAGAGATCGGGTCGCCGAGGGCAGGATCCGCGCCACGATCTAGAGGCGCTCGTCGAAGTCTCATAGGATCCGCCCGGGGTGCGGGGGACGGACGACCAGCTGACGACGGGGGACGGGCGGACGCTCGCCTATCGCCGCGTCGGCTCGGGCCCGACCCTCGTCTGCCATCCCGGCGGCCCAGGCTTGCCGGGCGCGGAGCTGGCCGACCTCGCCGGCCTCGACGACTCGCTCGAGCTCCTGATCCTGGAGCCGCGGGGCACTGGCCGCTCGACCCGACCGGCCGACCCTGCGGCATACGACTTCGAGGACTACGTCGCCGACCTCGAGGAGCTGCGGGTGCAGCTGGGGCAGGAGCGCATCGACCTGCTCGGCTTTTCCCACGGCGGCATGGTCGCGATGGCCTACGCCGCCGCCCACCCCGAATGCGTCGGCCGTCTCCTGCTCGTGGCAACGCTCGCGCACCGGGACGAAGGGCTGGATGCCGAGATGGAGCGCGGGCTCGCCGAGCGCGAGGGCGAGCCGTGGTACCCGGAGGCGCGCGCGGCGCTCGACGAGGAGGAGGCTGCCGAATTCGCGGACGACGAGGCGCTCGCGGAGAACCTCGCGCGGCAATGGCCGCTGTACTTCGGGCATTACCGCGAGCGCGAGGCAGCGTTCGTGCAGACGCTCGCCGGGCTCGTGCCCAACGCCGACGCGCTGCGCCGTTTCAACAGCGACGTGTGGCCGTCGTTCGACCTCAGGCCGCAGCTCGCGCGGATCACGGCGCCGACGCTCGTGCTGGCCGGTGACCGGGACTTCGTGGCGCCGCCTGCGGCTGGGCGCGCGATTGCCGGAGCCGTCGCGGACGCCGAGCTCGTGGTCGTGCCGGGCGCCGGCCATTTCATCTTCGTCGAGGCACCGGAAGCGTTTCGCGGCGCCGTGCTCTCGTTTTTCGGGGTCGGAGCTCGGGCCTGATCGAGTCGGCCGTCGAGGCGATCCGCGACGGGTGGCCCGTCGTGCTGCCGACCGACACCGTCTACGGCCTCTGCGCCGACCCGTACCGGGAGGCCCCGGTGCGCGAGCTCTACCGGATGAAGCAGCGGCCGACCGACCAGCCGTGTGCCCTGCTCGCGAAGGACGTCGACTTCCTGCTCGAGCTCGTGCCCGAGCTGCGCGGGCGGGCGGCGACGATGGCGCGCGCCTTGCTCCCCGGCCCGTACACGCTGATCCTCCCGAACCCCGGCCAGCGCTACCGCTGGCTGACCGGCTCTTCGCCCGAGACGATCGGAGTACGCGTGCCGGAGCTGACCGGCCCGGGCGCGGAAGTCGTCGAGCACGTCGACGCGCTGGTGGCGACGAGCGCGAACCTGCACGGCGGTCCCGAGTCGCGGCGGCTCGAAGACGTGCCGGTCGAGATCCGCGCCGGAGCGGCCGCGGTCGTCGACGGCGGGGAGCTTCCCGGAACGCCGTCCACCGTCCTCGACCTGACCGCCGAGGAGCCGAAGGTCCTCCGCGAAGGTGCCGTGCCCGCGGCCGACGCGCTCGAGCGCGCGGCTGCCGCCTTCAGCAGGTAGCACGAGTACCATCTCTCGCTGTGGCGATCGCGCAGGAGACGGTCCAGCACCTTCGCACGGCCGGCCTCGCGGAGGTCGATCCGGCGATCGCGGAGCTGCTAGGACGCGAGCTCGAGCGGCAGCGCGGCCAGATCGAGCTGATCGCCTCCGAGAACTTCACCTGGCCTTCGATCCTCGAGGCGGTCGGGTCGGTGCCGACGAACAAGTACGCCGAGGGCTACCCCGGCCGGCGCTACTACGGCGGCTGCGAGGTCGTGGACGAGATCGAGCAGACGGCGATCGACCGCGCGAAGGAGCTGTTCGGTGCCGAGCACGCGAACGTGC
>JBEVNN010000014.1:0-3279 GCA_040508095.1 Gaiellaceae bacterium | reverse complement strand
TTCGGACTCGACGACTGGATCGCATCCTTCTCCGACGGCGCCACGCTGGCCGTCGTGGCGGTCGTGGCGGTCGTGCTCGGGCTGCGCCACGCGTCCGACCCCGACCACCTCGCCGCCGTCACGACCCTGATCGCGGGCGCGCGCGAGCGGGCTGCCGGCGCGGCCGCGTGGCTCGGCCTCTCATGGGGCCTGGGCCACGCCCTCAGCCTGTTCGCCTTCGGCCTCCCGATCGTGCTCTTCAAGGCGTACCTGCCCGGGCCGGTCCAGCGCGGTGCCGAGACGAGCGTCGGGGTCCTGATCGCCGGCCTCGCCGTCTGGCTGCTCGTCCGCTGGCGCCGCGGGATCTTCCACCTCCACGTGCACTCCCACGAGCGCGGGCTCCATGCGCACGGGCACGTCCACGACGGCAATCCGCACGCGCACCGGAACCGGACGGCGCGCACCCCGCTGCAGGCGCTGGGCATCGGTTTCGTCCACGGGATGGGCGGGAGCGCCGGCGTCGGGGTCCTCCTGCTCGCCTCGATTCACGACCGGGCCCTCGCGGTGGGAGCGCTCGCGCTGTTCGCCCTCTGTACGGCGATCTCGATGGCGGCGCTCTCGATCGGCTTCGGCTTCACACTGAGCCGCGCGCCGGTCGCCCGGACGCTGCAGCGGCTCGCGCCGGCGCTGGCCGTGGTGAGCCTCTCGTTCGGCGTCTGGTATGCCCTCGGTGCGCTCGAAGTCGCGCCTTACTATCTGTAGATGGCCGCGGATCCCCATTCGCTGGTCGCGCCCTATGCGCTCAACGCACTCGACGACGAGGAGTGCCGGGCGTTCGAGCAGCACCTGGCCGTGTGTGAGCGCTGCCGCAACGAGCTGGCCGGCCTGAAGGAGGCCGCCGCGTCGCTCGCCTACGGCGCCGTCGGCCCGGCCCCGCCGCCCGAGCTCCGGGAGCGGATCCTCACGCAGGCGCGCAGCGAGCGCGAGAACGTCACCTCGTTACCGCAGCGCCGTCGGAGCTGGACCGCTCCGCTCGCGGCGGCAGCTGCGATCGCGGCGTCGGTCGCGCTCGGCCTCGGCGTCTGGACCGCTACGCGGCCGGCGAGCACGAACGTGTTCACGAGCGTGGTCTCGCAGCCCGGCTCTCGCGTGATCTCGATGGGAGACCAGGGCGCCCTCGCAGTGGCCCGGGACGGCGAGGCTGCGATCGTCCTCCGCGTGCCGAGGGCTCCGGCCGGCAAGACCTACCAGGCCTGGGTGATCCGCGACGACGGGATCAAGTCGGCGGGGCTCTTCGGAGGCGGCGGCGACGCGAGCGTGGTCAAACTCTCTCGCCCGGTTCCGCGCGGCTCCGTCGTCGGCGTCACGGTCGAGCAGGCCGGTGGTGCCCCGCAGCCCACGCGGCAGCCGTTCGTGGCGAGCGGTGAGAAGACATGACGGCGCTCCTGACGACGAGCCCTCCGCCGGCGGCCAGCCGAGATCTCGCCCACGTCTCCGACGAGGCGCTGCTCTCGCTCGTTGCGAGCTCGGACGACCAGGCGCTGGCCGAGCTGTACGACCGCTTCGGCCGCGTCGCCTACGGGCTCGCCCTCCGCATCTTGCGCGACGAGACGTTGGCGCAGGACGCGGTGCAGGAGGCGTTCCTCGCAATCTGGCGCTCTGCCGACCGCTTTCTGGCCGAGCGCGCGAAGGCGAGCACCTGGATCCTCACCCTGGTCCACCGCCGCTCGGTCGACCTCGTTCGGCGCGAAGACCGACGCCGCGGCGAACCGCTCGAGAGCGCGGGCGAGCCGGCCGCCCCGGAGACCGTCGAGGACGAGGCGACGCTCGGCTTCGAGCGGCGCGTCGTCCAGGAAGCGCTCTCACGGCTGCAGCCGGAGCAGCGCGAGGCACTCGAGCTCGGCTACTACGGCGGTCTCACCCAGAGCGAGCTGGCGGAACGGCTCGGCCTGCCGTTAGGCACGATCAAGAGCCGGATGTTCACGGGCCTGTCGCGCCTGCGGGAGCTGCTGGCCGAAGTCGGCCTCGAGAGTTCGTACCCCTAGCAACGCAAACGCTGAGGCGACGTAGCATCCCGCCAGCGGAATGAGCGGCGTCGCCTAGTGCTCCCGATCAAGGACAACGTCCCGACGCGGACGTTCCCGCTCGTCACCGTCTCGCTGATCGCGGTGAACGTGGTCGTCTGGCTCTGGGAGTGGCGGAGCGGCGTGAACAGCGAGGTGCTGCAGTACGGCTACTACCCGTGCTCGCTCGAGGGGCCCTGCGTCTCTCCGGCCTCGACGGTCAACCACGTCCCGTGGTACGAGGGCGCCTTCACCTCGATGTTCCTGCACGCGAGCTGGATCCACATCGGCGGCAACATGCTCTTCCTGTGGATCTTCGGAAACAACGTCGAGGACTCGCTCGGGAGGATCCGCTTCTTCTGCTTCTACATCGCCGCCGGGCTCACTGCGATCGCCACGCAGACCGTCGTCACGCTGGCTTTCTCCGATGCCGCGGGGGCCAGCGTCCCGAACGTCGGGGCATCGGGCGCGATCGCCGGAGTGCTCGGCGCGTACTTCGTGATCCTTCCGAAGGCGAGCGTGCTGACGGCGTTTATCTTCTTCTTCGTACTGCTGCGCGAGATCCCGGCGATCTGGTTTCTTGGCTTCTGGTTCCTGCTGCAGCTCGTGGAAGGCGGTTTCTCGGTCGTCCAGCCGCAGTCGGGCGGCGGCACCGCGTTCTTCGCGCACATCGGCGGGTTCGTCTTCGGCTTAGTCACTATCCGGTTCCTGGTGAGGCGGCCGCCGCTCCAGCCGGCCTGGTAGATGAGCTCGGGCGCGCTCACGGCAGTGGCGATCGCGGCGGGCGTCGTCGGGCTCGTGGTCATCGTGCTGTTCCTGCTCGGACCGCGCGATTGAGGAATGTCGACCACGGTGAAATCGTTTAAATGGACATGAGAACACCAGAAGAAATCCACGCGGAGCTCGAGACCGCATCCGAGCGGAGATCGGAGCTCTTCCACCTGCTTTCGAACGGCCACGACCCCACGCTCTCGCAGGAGCTGCACGAGCTCGAGGAGCGCATCGCCGCGCTCTGGGACGAGCACCGCATGCTTCGCGCGCAGGAGCGCTTCGGCAATCGCGACGAGATCATCAAGCGGGCCCGCCACGAGGAGCGTCTCGCCCGCGCGGCGTAGAGAAAAGGTCTTTCCGTGACGAAGAGCCGGCGCTGGCCCCGCCGGCTCTTTTCGTCTGTAGACTTTGGTCGCTCGGGGCGTTAGCTCAGCTGGGAGAGCGCCGGCTTTGCAAGCCGGAGGTC
>JBEVNN010000255.1:0-5676 GCA_040508095.1 Gaiellaceae bacterium | reverse complement strand
GAGACCCCGCCCCCGGCGGAGGCCCCCGAGCAGCCGGCGGTGGAGCCTGAGACCCAGGCCGCACCGGTTGAGCCGGCCGCCCAGGCGCCCGCTGAGCCGGCCGCCGAGGCGCCCGCTGAACCGGCCGCCGAGGCGCCTGCCGAGGAGAGCTCGGAGAAGGAGACGACGTAGGTGCTGCTCCCGAAGAAGACCAAGTACCGCAAGTACCAGCGAGGACGCCGTCGCGGGTTCTCGAAGGGCCAGACGACGGTGCAGGCCGGCGATTACGGGCTGAAGGCGCTCGAGGCCGGCTGGGTGACGAACCGCCAGATCGAAGCCGCTCGAATCGCGATGACCCGCAAGATCCGCCGCGGCGGGAAGGTCTGGATCAACGTCTTCCCCGACAAGCCGGTGACGCAGAAGCCGGCCGAGACGCGCATGGGCTCCGGCAAGGGCGCGCCCGAGCACTGGGTCGCCGTCGTGAAGCCCGGCCGCGTGATGTTCGAGCTGGCCGGCGTCGACGAGCCGCTCGCCAAGGAGGCGCTCCGGCTCGCGGGGCGCAAGCTGCCGATCAAGACCAAGGTCGTGACGAGGGAGGCTGATCTGTTTGCGAGCTAGGGAGCTGCGCGACCTGACCGACGAGGAGCTGGACAACCGGCTCGCCGACACGCGCCAGGAGCTGTTCAACCTGCGCTTTCAGTCCGCGACCGGCGCGCTCGAGAACCCCGCGCGCCTGAAGCTGGCGAAGCGTGAGATCGCACGAATCCTGACCATCCGCTACGAGCGGGAGGAAGGGATCACGAGAGAGACACATGGCTGACGAAGAGAAGAACGAGCAAACCGAAGAGACCACGGACGAGCCGGTAGCCGAGGAGCCGGCGGCCGAGGCGCCTGCCGAGGAACCGGCGGCCGAGGAGACTGCCACGGAAGAGCCTGCGACGGAGGAGCCTGCCGCTGAGGAGCCCGCGGCCGAGGAGCCTGCCGCTGAGAAGCCTGCGGCAGACGAGCCCGCTGCCCAAGAGCCGGAGGCCGAGGAGCCGGCCGCCGAAGCCCAAGCCGCGGAGCCCGCCGCCGCGGCCGAAGCCGCCGAGGAGGAAGAGGCCGAGCCTGCTCCTCCGCAGCCGACGGCGAAGCCGAAGCGCAAGCGCCTGCCGCGCTCGCAGCGGCACAAGCACGTCAAGCCGAAGCGCGAGCGTCCGGCCACGCGGAAGCCGATCGTCCGGCTGCCGAAGCCGGAGCACGTGCGCGGCCGCAGCCAGGAGCGCCGCGGCGTCGTCGTCTCCGACGCAATGGACAAGACGATCGTGGTCAAGGTCGACACGGTGAAGGCGCACCGGAGGTACAAGAAGGTCGTTCGCCGCTCGACGAAGTTCCACGCGCACGACGAGCAGAACGCGGCCAAGGTCGGCGACCTCGTCCGCATCGTCGAGACGCGCCCGCTCAGCAAGACCAAGAACTGGCGCCTCGCCGAGGTGCTGGAGGAAGCCAAGTGATCCAGCAGGAATCGAGACTGCGCGTCGCGGACAATACGGGCGCGCGCGAGATCCTCTGTATCCGCGTGAAGGGCGGCTCGAAGCGCCGCTACGCGCGCGTAGGCGATGTGATCACGGCCACCGTCAAGACCGCGAGCCCGCAGGGCGCGGTGAAGAAGGGCGAGGTCGTGGAGGCCGTCGTGGTCCGGACGCGCAAGCCGTTCGGCCGCGACGACGGCACCTCGATCGCGTTCGACGAGAACGCCGCCGTCCTGATCGACACCGCCCGTAACCCGCGCGGCACCCGCATCTTCGGGCCCGTCGCGCGCGAGCTCCGCGAGAAGAACTTCATGAAGATCGTGTCACTGGCCCCGGAGGTGCTCTGAGAATGCGTTGTGGAAATCCAGCTTGTCATCTCATCCCCAGCCGGGTTAAGACGGCCGTGGCGGCGAAGCTGCCATGGCCTCTAGTCGGCATCGCAAGCGAGGCCTCGTGATGGCGCACAAGATGCGAGTTAGAAAGGGCGATCTCGTCCACATGCTCTCGGGCAAGGACCGCGGCAAGCAGGGCCGCGTCATCGAGGCGCGCCCGCGTGAGGCCCGCGTCGTCGTCGAGAACCTGAACGTCGTCAAGCGACACACGCGACCGCGTCCGATGCGTGACGCGAACCGCATGGGCGGCGCGCAGATGATCCCGGGCGGCGTGATCGAGAAGTCCGCGCCGGTCCCGATCTCGAACGTCATGCTCGTCTGCCCGACCTGCAATCGGCCGACTCGGATCGGGATGACACCCAAGGAGACCAAGGACGGAGTGGTCTACGTGCGCGTGTGCAAGCGCGTCGACTGCGGCCAGGAGATCGACAAGTGAGGCGTCGCTTGCGATGCCGCCATCAGGACGCACGGGCTCTGCTCGGGCGTCCGTCTGAGCTGACCAGCCGAGACGCTGTCCGTCAGGAGATCGACAAGTGAGCACCAACGGCACCAACGGCTACGCACCCCGCCTGAAGACGGCCTACCAGCAGGAGGTCCGCCCGCGCCTGAAGGATGAGCTCGGGCTGAGCTCGACGATGCAGGTGCCGCGGCTCCAGAAGATCACGCTCAACATGGGGGTCGGCGAGGCCAAGACCGACGCGAAGATGCTCGACAGCGCCATCGACGAGCTGACCACCATCGCGGGCCAGCGCGCGCACGTGCGCAAGGCGCGGAAGTCGATCGCCAGCTTCAAGTTGCGCGAGGGGATGCCCGTGGGCGCGCGCGTGACCCTGCGCGGCGACCGGATGTGGGAGTTCCTCGACCGGCTCGTGTCGATCGCGCTCCCGCGCATCCGCGACTTCCGTGGCCTCAGCCCACGCTCGATGGACGGCCGCGGCAACTTCTCGCTCGGGATCCGCGAGCAGATCATCTTTCCCGAGATCGACTACGACCAGATCGCCGGAATCCGCGGCCTGGACGTTGCGATCACGACCAGCGCTGCGAACGACGAACAAGGGCTGGCGCTCCTACGCGCCCTCGGGATGCCGTTCCAGCGTGAACCCGAAGAAGGAGAGCAGCAGTAGATGGCACGCAAGGCCCTGATCGAGAAATCGCGCAAGCCCCAGCGGTTCAAGACGCGCGCGTACTCGCGCTGCAACCGCTGCGGGCGCCCGCGCGCGGTCTACAAGAAGTTCGGGCTCTGCCGGATCTGCCTGCGCGACCTCGCGCACGAGGGCGTGATCCCCGGAATGACGAAGTCGAGCTGGTAGCCATGCAGACTGACCCGATCGCAGACATGCTCACGAGGATCCGCAACGCGAACCGCGCGTTGCACGAGAGCGCCGAGATGCCGACCTCGCGTCTGAAGAGCGAGATCGCCCGCATCCTCAAGGAGGAGGGCTACATCCAGGACTACCGGATCGAGCACGCCGAGGACGACACCCCGTACGACACGCTCGTGATCGAGCTCAAGTACAGCCGCAGTCGCGAGCGTGTGATCACGGACCTGAAGCGCGTCTCGAAGCCCGGCCGCCGCGTGTACGCGGGGAAGGACCGGCTGCCCCGTGTCCTCGGCGGGATGGGCACGGCGATCCTGTCCACGTCCAACGGTCTGATCACGAGCCGCGCCGCCGAGGAACAGGGCGTCGGCGGCGAGGTCGTCTGCTTCGTCTGGTGAGCCATGAGTCGAATCGGTAGACAGCCCATCGAGCTCCCGTCCGGCGTGTCGGTCTCGATCTCGCCCGGCCGCGTGATGGTGAACGGCCCGCTCGGCGAGCTGACCCAGCAGGTGCCTGTGCGCATGCAGGTCGAGCAACAGGACGCGACGGTTGTCGTGTCGCGTCCGACCGAGCGCGGCGAGGACCGCGCGCTGCACGGCCTGACGCGCTCCCTGATCGCGAACATGGTCGAGGGCGTCACGAACGGCTTCTCGAAGCGCCTCGAGATCCAGGGCGTCGGCTACCGCGCCGCCCTGCGCGGGACCGACCTCGAGCTCAACGTCGGCTTCTCGCACTCGGTCGTGCTGAAGGCGCCTGCGGGGATCACCTTCGAGGTGCCAACGCCCACCGAGGTGATCGTCACGGGCATCGACAAGCAGCAGGTCGGCCAGACTGCCGCCGAGGTGCGCAAGGTGCGCCCGCCCGAGCCGTACAAGGGCAAGGGCATCCGCTACGAGGGCGAGTACGTCCGCCGGAAGGTCGGAAAACGCGCATGATCTCCGCGCAAACTGCTGCGCATTTTCCGCGGGGCTGGTTTGTCCCATCGCTTCGCTCGGGAGATTGCGAATGAGCACGCTGACAGTTCGTGAAGCCAGGGCTCGGCGGCACCGCCGCGTGCGCGGGAAGGTCTTCGGCACCGCCGAGCGTCCGCGGCTGGTCGTGTTCCGCTCCAACCGCGGAATCGAGGCGCAGCTCGTCGACGACCTCGAAGGCAAGACCCTCGCGGCCGCGAGCTGGCTGCAGCTGAAGAAGGGAACCAAGGGGTCGAAGACCGAGCAGGCGGCCGAGGTCGGCAAGCTGCTCGCGCAGAACGCGAAGGAGGCCGACGTCGAGACTGTTGTCTTCGACCGCGGCGGCTACCTCTACCACGGCCGCGTGAAGGCGTTGGCCGAAGCGGCCAGAGAGGGAGGATTGAAGTTCTAAGTGGCTATTGACGTGCAGGAATCCAGAGAGCTCAAGGAGCGCGTGGTCGAGATCAACCGCGTCGCCAAGGTGGTCAAGGGCGGCCGGCGGTTCTCGTTCACGGCGCTCGTCGTGATCGGCGACGAGGTCGACCGCGTCGGGCTCGGCTACGGCAAGGCCCGCGAGGTGCCGCTGGCCATCTCGAAGGCCGTCGACGACGCGAAGAAGAACCTGTTCACGGTGCCGCAGCACGGCACGACGATCACGCACGAGATCCTCGGCCAGTTCGGCGCGGCGAGGGTGCTGCTGCGGCCGGCGAGCGAGGGTACAGGCGTCATCGCCGGCGGCGGCGTGCGCGCGGTGCTCGAGCTGGCCGGGATCCGCGACATCCTCGCGAAGAGCCTCGGCACCACGAACCCGATCAACATGCTCAAGGCGACGGTGCAGGGCCTGCAGAGCCTGCGCCGCCCCGACGAGGTCGCCGCCACGCGCGGGCTGACCATCAGCCAGGTGCTGCCGGTCGCCGCGAAGAAGGACGAGGAGCCCGCGCCGGAACCCGTCGCGACTCCGGCCTCCGAGGCGACCGAAACGACGGAGACGAAGGACGATGGCGAAGCTGAAGATCACGCAGACGCGTAGCGCGATCGGCCAGAGCAAGCGGCACCGCGGCACGCTCCGCGCGCTCGGGCTCGGCAAGATCGGACGCAGCGCGGAGCACGCGGAGAGCCCGCAGCTCGCCGGTATGCTGAGGAAGGTCCGTCACCTCGTGAGGGTGGACTCCGATGCCTGACGAGCTGAACCTCTCGAACCTCAAGCCCGCCCAGCCGCGCAAGGACCGCAAGCGGGTCGGCCGCGGCCTCGGCTCGGGCAAGGGCCGGTACTCCGGCCGCGGGCTGAAGGGCCAGAAGTCGCGCTCGGGCTCGCACAAGATGCGGCCCGGCTTCGAAGGCGGCCAGACCCCGCTCTACATGCGGCTCGGCAAGCAGCGCGGCCCGTACTCGGCGGACGCGATGCCGATGGGCCCGCACCGCACCTCGACTCAGCCCGTGAACGTGGCGGCACTCGAGGAGCGCTTCGACGCGGGCGCCGAGGTGACACCGGAGTCGCTCGTCGAGAAGGGCCTGATCCGCAACA
>JBEVNN010000215.1:0-2724 GCA_040508095.1 Gaiellaceae bacterium | reverse complement strand
CCGTCGACGCCGGCGCGGGCGAGCCTCTTGAGCGTCTCGGGCGTCGAGCACGCCGGCCCGATCGTCGCCACGATCTTCGTCCGGCGCATGGCTTCGGTCACGAAATCACGATAGCTCGCGCTACCGGTGGAAGCGGGGGAAAGACTCCCAGCCGGGATACGAGGCGCGGTCGCCGAGCTCTTCCTCGATGCGGAGCAGCTGGTTGAACTTCGCGACGCGGTCGGTACGCGACGGCGCGCCGGTCTTGATCTGACCGCAGTTCGTTGCGACCGCCAGGTCGGCGATCGTCGTGTCCTCCGTCTCACCTGAGCGGTGCGAGATCACGCACGCGTAGCCGGCCTCGCGCGCGAGCGCCATCGTGTCGAGCGTCTCGGTGAGCGTCCCGATCTGGTTGACCTTGATCAGGATCGCGTTCCCGACGCCCTCCTCGATGCCGCGGCGCAGCCGTTCTGGGTTCGTGACGAAGATGTCGTCGCCGACGAGCTGGACGCTCGAGCCCGCAACCTCGGTGAGAGCCCGCCACGACGTCCAGTCGTCCTCGGCGAGCCCGTCCTCGACCGAGGCGATCGGGTAGCGCTCCGCGAGCCGGGCGACGTACTGGACCATGCCGTCGCCGATCTCCTCGCGGCCCTCGAACCGGTAGCGGCCGTCCTCGTAGAGCTCGGTCGCCGCCGGGTCGAGCGCGATCGCGACCCGCTCGCGGTGACCGGCGCGCTCGGCCGCCTCCAGCACCGCCTCGATCGCCTCCTCGCTGGAGGCGAGGTCGGGCGCAAAGCCGCCCTCGTCGCCGACGGCGGTGGCGAAGCCGCGCTCGTGCAGCAGCGCCTTCAGCGCATGGAAGACCTCGGCGCCGACCCGCAACGCCTCCGAGAACGTCGGCGCTCCGGCCGGGACGAGCATGAACTCCTGCAGGTCGATCGAGTTCTGCGCGTGGGCGCCGCCGTTGATCACGTTCAGCATCGGCACCGGGAGCGTCCGCGCCTCCTCGCCGCCGAGGTGGCGGTAGAGCGAGACGCCCGCCTCCCCGGCCGCCGCCTTGGCCGCGGCGAGCGAGACGCCGAGGATCGCGTTCGCACCGAGGCGCCCCTTGTTCGGCGTGCCGTCGAGCTCGATCAGCCGCTCGTCGAGGGCGCGCTGGTCGCCCGAGTCGAGCCCCCGCACGGCCGCCGCGATCTCGCCGTTGACGTTCTCGACCGCGCGCGTGACGCCCTTGCCGCCGAACGCCTCGCCGCCGTCGCGCAGCTCGAGTGCCTCGTGCACGCCGGTCGACGCGCCCGAGGGCACCGCCGCGCGACCCGACGCGCCCGACTCCAGCGCGACCTCGACCTCGACGGTCGGGTTGCCGCGCGAGTCGAGGATCTGCCGTGCGTGAACTGCCCTGATCGCACTCATAGGCCTCGGCCTTTCGCGAGATCGAAGTAGCGGTCCTGCTCGTCGAGGCCGAGCTCGGTCCAGCGCTTGCCTTCGTCCTCCGCCAGCCGCTCCGCCCGCTCGACCCGCGCCACGAAGCGCTCGCTCATCGCGCGCAGCGCCAGCTCGGGGTCGACGTTCAGCCGGCGCGCGACGTTGACCGCGGCGAAGAGCACGTCGCCGAGCTCCTCGAAGACGTGCGGATCCGGCTCGGTCTCCGGCGAAGGCTCGCCGCCGGCCTCGTCGATCGCCTCTTTCAGCTCGCGCACCTCGTCGTCGAGGTCGGCGAGCGCGCCGTCGACGTCCGGGTACTCGAAGCCGACCGCGCGAGCGCGGCGCTGCACCTTGCGCGCAAAGAGCAGCGAGGGCAGCGCGCCCGGGACCTCGTGGAAGACCCCGTCGCGCTCCTCCTGCTCGCGCTTGATCCGCTCCCAGTTCTCGCGGACGCGGCCGGGAGTGCGTGCGTCGACCTCCCCGAAGACGTGCGGGTGGCGCCGCACGAGCTTCTCGTGGACGCCTCGCGCGACCGCCTCCAGGTCGCCGGCGCCCTCCTCCTGCAGCAGCAGCGCGAGAAAGTAGACCTGGAAGAGCAGGTCCCCGAGCTCATCGAGCAGCTTCGCGTTGTCGCCCGCGATCGCGGCGTCGGCGACCTCGTAGGCCTCCTCGACCGTGTGCGGGACGATCGTCCGCGCGGTCTGCTCGCGGTCCCAGGGACAGTCGCGGCGGAGCCGCTCGGTCAGCTGCTGCAGCTCGAGCAGCGCCTCGCCGAGCGTCAAGCGCTCAGCCGGTGGTCGTCGTCGCGGCGCCGGTCGTGCTCGCCGGCTGCTTGCAGGGGTCCTGGCCCGGCGGCGGGGCATAGCCCTGCGCGTACCCGATCTTCTTGCAGTACGACTTCTTGATGCCGGCCAGCCACTTGTCCATCTCCTTCTGCTTGTCCTGCGAGAGGAGCTGCTGGCGGATGGCTTCCTTCACCTGCGAGTAGGGCGTCGGCTTCGCGGGCGTGCCGGCCTTGATCGGCCCGAGCGCCTCGATGATGTGCCAACCGAACTGCGAGTGCACAGGCTTCGAGATCTTGTTGGCCGGGATCGAGAAGGCGACCTTCTCGAACTCGGGCACCAGCCGGCCCTTGACCGCGGTGCCCGGCGGCAGCTTGCCGCCGTTCTGGGCCGACGAGGTGTCGGTCGAGTACTTCTTCGCGAGCTGGGCGAACTTGCCCGGGTTCTTCTGCAGCTGCGAGTAGAGGACGTCGGCCTTCGCCTTCGACTTCACAAGGATGTGGCGGACGTCGCGGCTCTCGGGCTGCGCAGGCGTCTC
>JBEVNN010000178.1:0-5452 GCA_040508095.1 Gaiellaceae bacterium | reverse complement strand
CTCCACCTGGCCCGTCGCCAGGTGCACGTGCGCGAGCGACGAGACGACGTTGGCCGCCTCGGCGTCGCTGCCCTTGTCGAGCAGCACGCGGTAAGCGTTCTTGAGATCCTCGACCGCCCGCTCGGGATTCCCGAGCTGGAAGTTCAGGCCGCCGAGGTTGTTCAGCAGGCGGCCGACGTTCCGCTCGTCATTGATCTGCTCGTAGTATGCCTTCGCGCGCTCCGCGTAGCTGCGCGCGAGGACCCAGTGGCCCATCCGCTCTGCGACGAGCGAGGCCTGGAAGTAGACGTTGGCCATCGTGCGGTGGTCGTCCAGCGCCTGCGCCAGCTCGAGCGCGCGCTCGACGTCCTCGCGCGCGGCTTCGAAGTCGCGCTGCCGGCGGTAGCAGCGCGAGCGCCAGCCGAGGATGTCGCCGCGCAGCAAGTCACACGGGAGCTGCGAGCCCTCCGCAAGCTTCAGCGCCTCGCTAAAGAGTGAGACCGCGGAGGCGATACTTGAAAGGTGGTAGCGGCAAACGCCCATCCGGAAGAGCACCTGCGCGCGGTCGACGTCCGAGAAGCCGGGGCCTTCGGAGATCGTGCGGCAGCGCTCCAGGATCTGCAGGGCCGGCCGAAGCTCGCCCTGCTCCATCCGCGCCCAGGCCTCCGCCTGCAGCGCGCGCGCCTCGAGCTCGACCGCGCCGGTCGAGAGGACGGCCGTGCGGGAGCTCTCGAGCTCCTCGACCGCCTCGGCGTACTGGTGGTTGTTCGCGAGCGCCTCCGCGCGCGCGAGCATCGCCTCGACGCGGCTGCGCTCGTCGGCGGAGACCCCCTTCTCGAGGAATCCGGCGTCGACGCCCAGCTTCGCGGCGAGCCACTCGATCGTCTCGCGCGTGGGCCTGGTCTTCCCGCGCTCGATCTGGCTGACGTACTCCTTCGAGAACCGCTCGCCCGCAAGGTCCGTTTGCGTCAGGCCCGCGGCGACGCGCAGCTGACGGACGCGCTCGCCGAGGCGGGCGCTTCCGGGCTGGGCCGCAGTGCGGATCTGAGTTGTCACGGAAGCACGGGGCATGGACGCTCCTTGCGAAGTGAAACGGATACTTGACTTCGGCGCAAGTGTCCTTCCTTCAATATCCCCCAAATAGGTCATGTTTTGGCCAAAAGCCGGTGAACCACCCCATTCGAAAATCACTTGACTGAGGTACTTGACTGACGCGGGAGGCACGTCTATAGTCGGAGCACCTTGCAGCCCAGCCATACGCCAGGCTTAGGGGGTGCAAGGGGCGCGCCAGAGACGGCGACGTAGGGCCCGGAGGTTGTGGCTGGGCCGCAGAGCCAAGGCCTCCGGGTCGTCGCCTCTCAAGAAAGGCCCGCAAAAACCAGAAGCCCCCGGAGCCGCAGCCGGGGGCTTTTCTTTTCCCTCGCGCTAGGCGGCCCCGGTCATCCAGGCGCGGCGGCTGGCGAAGATGTCTTCCAGTTCGTCGCCCACGAGATTGCCGAGGCGACGGTCGATGGTCGTCAGCAGGCCGAGCGAGATGAAGATCCAGGCCTCGGCGTCCGGATCGCGCTCAGCAACGACGCCGCCTGCGGCCTGGGCGCGACGGATAAGGCCGGCGACGAAGTCGTGCACCTCCCGCACCTGCGCCCGCAGCGCACGCCGAATCTCCGGGTCGTCGGCGGCCTGGGTAAGCGCCTGGATCCAGAGGTCGACGAGCACGATCTTCCCGGCGCCGCGCTCCTCGAGGTACGCCTTGCCGATCGCCTTCAGCCAGTTCTGCGGGTCCTCCTCGCGCGCGAGCGCGACGTCCCACAACGCGCGGACCCGCTCCCAGACGGCGTCGAGACACGCGAGGTAGAGCTCGCGCTTCGAGCTGAAGTGGCGGTAGAGCACCGGCTCGCTGACGCCGACCTCGCGCGCGATCTGCGCCGTGGTCGACCCGTGGTAGCTGCTCTTCGCGAAGACGCGGCACGCGGTTTCGACCACCGCCTGGCGCCGGGCGGGGCCCGGCAGGCGGGTGCTCATGCCGCGACCTCGACAGGCTGACTCGAGTCGGCATGGCGGTAGCGACGGATGAGCGCTGCGGCGGCGATCGCTCCGCCGAGGCAGATCAGGGCGCTGATCTTCATCGCAAAGGTCAACCCGTGGACGAACGCCTCGGGCGGGCTCGCACCGTCGCTCGCCGCGGCCGCAGCCCGGTCGGCGACGATCGCGCCGGTGATTGCGATGCCGAGTGCGACGCCCACCTGGCGGAACGTGTTCAGCACGCCCGACGCGACGCCCGCCTTGTCGACGGGCGCGGCCCCCATCGCTGCGGCCGACATCGGGGTCATTACGAACGACATCCCGAGGCCGCCGAGGATGAACGCGGGGAGCAGATCCCAGAACGACGAGTGCAAGTTGATCGTCGAGAGCAGCAGGCAGCAGGTAGCGACAACGGTCATCCCGCCCGCGATGAGCCACCGCGAGCCGACGCGGTCCGACAGCTTCCCGGCGATCGGCGCGAAGATCACGATCATCAACGTCCACGGCAGCAGCGCGGCCCCGGCCTGGATCGGCGACCAGCCGCGGAAGGTCTGCATGTAGATCGGGAAGAAGACGAAGATCCCGAACATCGCCAGCGTCACGAGGATCGCGGTGATGTTGGCGCCGGCGAAGGTGCCGTTCTTGAAGAGCGACAGGTCGAGCATCGGCAGCCGCTGGTGCATCTCGAGGAAGACGAAGCTGCTGAGCGCGACGGCCGCGATCACGAAGAGCGCGAGGATCCGGGCCGACGTCCAGCCGTAGCTGTTCGCCTCGATCAGCGCGTAGACGAGCGCGAGCAGGCCGATCCCTGAGGTGAGCAGGCCCGGCAGGTCGAGCCGCTGCTCGTGCGACGTATCGCGCGACTCCGGCACGACGAAGATCCCGGCGAGGATTCCGAGGACGCCGATCGGGACGTTCACGTAGAAGATCCAGTTCCAGGAGATGTGCTCGGTGATCACGCCGCCGAGCAGCGGGCCGATCGCCAGCGCCATCGCGGAGACACCGGCCCAGATGCCGATCGCCGTGCCGCGCTCGCGGACCGCGAAGGTGGCCGAGATGATCGAGAGCGTCGCCGGCATCATCAGTGCGGCGCCAATGCCCTGGACCGAGCGGGCGGCGATCAGCTCCGTAGCGCTTCCGGCCAGGCCGCAGAAGAGCGACGAGAGCGTGAAGATCGCGAGGCCGATGACGAAGATCAGGCGACGGCCGAGCAGGTCGCCGAGCTTGCCGCCCGTGAGCAGCAGCGAGGCGAAGGTCAGGGCGTACGCGGCGACCGTCCACTCGAGCTCCGAGGTTGAGATCCCGAGGTCGGCCTTGATCGCCGGCAGCGCCACGTTCACGACCGTGTTGTCGAGCATGATCATGAACAGGGCGAAGCACAGCGACCCCAGCGTCCACCACTTCCGGTTCTCCTCGGCGAAGATCTTCGCTCGCACGTTCCACCCCCGAATCCCGACGGTTAGTTGCCACTAGGTTAGCGAGCACTAGCCTGAGTCGCCAAAGTTACGCTTGCGCGTCGTGGAGGTGATCTGGACTCCGAGCGATGAGGTGCGCGAGCGCTCGAACGCGCTTCGGCTCGCACGTCGGCTCGGATTCGAGGACTACGCCTCGCTCGTTCGCTTTTCGGCGGAGGAGCCGGAGCGCTTCTGGCCCGCTGCGATCGAGGACATGGGTCTCGAGTTCTCGCGGCCGTGGGACGCCGTCGTGGACGAATCGCGGGGGCGGGAGTGGGCGACCTGGTTCGTCGGTGGGCGCCTGAACCTCGCGTGGAACTGCGTGCATCGGTGGGCCGTCGGAGAGCGGGCGGACGCGGCCGCGGCGGTGTGGCAGAGCGAAGAGGGCGAGCGGCGGTCGCTGTCGTACCGCGAGCTGTCGCAGGAGGTGACGCGCCTCGCGGAGGCGCTCGCGGCGCTCGGCGTGCAGCCAGGCGACCGCGTCGCGATCTTCCTACCGATGTCGCCGGAGGTCGCCGTTGCGTCACACGCGTGCGCCCATCTCGGCGCGGTGCAGGTGCCGATCTTCTCGGGGTTCGCGGCGCCCGCGATCGCGGCCCGTCTTCAGCACTCCGAGGCGAAGGTGGTCGTGACGGCGGATGCGTCGCTCCGGCGCGGGCGCCAGGTGCCGATGAAGGCGCTCGTCGACGAGGCGTTGGCCGTTTCGCCGTCGGTCGACCACGTCGTCGTGTGGCGGCGCCGCGGCGCCGGCGCACCGATGCAGGCGGGGCGCGACGTCTGGTGGGACGAGGCCGTCGCCGACGCACCGGGCGAGCTGGCGCCGCTGGAGGTCGACTCGGAGCACCCGTACCTGCTGACGTACACGTCGGGCACGACCGGCGCGCCGAAGGGCGTACTCCACGTCCAGGGCGGCTTCCTCGTATCGATCACCCGAGAGGTCGCCTACCAGGCGGATGCGAGGCCTGAGGACGTGATCCACTTCGTCACCGACATGGGCTGGATCATGGGCCCGTGGGAGGTCGTCGGCGGGATGGCGCTCGGCTGCACGATCGTCTTCGCCGAGGGGGCTCCGGACTGGCCCGCCGCGGATCGTTTGTGGGGCCTCGTCGAGCAGGAGCGCGTCTCGATCCTCGGGCTCTCGCCCACGCTGGTGCGAGCGCTGATCCCGCACGGCGCCGAGCTGGTGGAGCGGCACGACGTCTCGTCGCTGCGAGTGCTGGTCACGACCGGTGAGCCGTGGAATCCCGAGCCGTACCGCTGGCTGTTCGAGCACGTCGGCGGTGGGCGCTGCCCGATCATCAACTGCTCGGGCGGGACGGAGGTCGGGGCGTGCTTCCTCTCGCCGACGGTGGCGGCGCCGATCAAGGTGTGCTCGCTGGGCGGGCCGGCGCTCGGGATGGCGATGGACGTAGTCGACTCGGAGGGCCGGCCGTTGCGCGGCGAGGTAGGCGAGCTCGTGTGCCGGAAGTCGTTCCCGGGGATGACACGCGGCTTCTGGGGCGATCCCGAGCGCTACCTCGACACGTACTGGAGGCGGCTCCCCGGGATCTGGGTGCACGGCGACTGGGCGTCGGTGGACGAGGACGGTTACTGGTTCCTGCACGGGCGCTCGGACGACACGCTGAACATCGCGGGCAAGCGGATCGGGCCGGCGGAGCTCGAGTCGGCCGTCATTGCCCACCCGGCCGTGGCGGAGGCCGCGGCGGTGGGTGTGCCGCACGAGGTGAAAGGCGAGGTGGCGTGGGTGTTCTGCGCGCTCGTGCCGGGCGTCGAGCCTAGCGACGAGCTGGCCGCGGAGCTCCGGGCGCTGGCCGCCGCAGACCTCGGCAAGGCCTTCGCGCCGGACCGCGTGCTGTTCGTCTCGGCGCTGCCGAAGACGCGCAGCGCGAAGATCGTCCGCCGCGCGGTACGCGCCCAGGCGCTGGGAGCCGACCCCGGCGATCTATCGTCCGTCGAGAACCCCGAATCGTTGGAGGCGATACGCGATGTCATCCGAG
>JBEVNN010000108.1:0-4834 GCA_040508095.1 Gaiellaceae bacterium | reverse complement strand
AGGCGAACTTCACGCTCGTCGGCTCCGACGCGCGTCGCGGGAAGCTGACGCTGTTCGACGCGGAAGCGCCGCGCGACCACGGCGCGTTCAAGCACGTGGCGCTCCGCGTCAACAAGCTCGACGGTCACGATCGCGTCGAGCTTCCGGGCGGGATCGACGTTCAACTCGTCGAGGCGAGCACCGAAGTCGACTACGACCTCGATCACGTCGCGCTCTACACCGCCGACCCGGAGGCCACGGCGGAGGCGTACCTCGACTACGGCTTCCAGCCGGCCGAGCCGAAGGACGGCGTGCTGCGCGTCGAGGTCGGCGGCGCGTACGTCGAGTTCCACGAGGGTGAGCCGGGCGACCCGGAGCGCCCGCTGCTGAACCACCTGGCGGTGCTGGTCGATTCGGCGGACCAGCACATCGAGGAGGCGCGTGAGCTCGGGATCGAGATCGCCGACATCGTGGACGCGGCGAACACGTACGCCGTGTTCGTCTGGGGCCCCGAGCGCGTCAAGGTCGAGTACGTCGAGCACAAGCCGACCTTCTCGCTGACTTAGTGGTAATCGCAGGCGCCGGCATGGCCGGCTTCTGTGCGGCCGCCCGTGCGCGGGAGCTCGGGGCATCGCCGGTGGTGCTGGAGAAGGGCTCGCGGCCGGGCGGGTCGATGCTGCTCTCGAGCGGCGTGGTCTGGCGCTACCGCTCCTTCGAGGAGTTCCGGGCGCAGTGTCCGACGGGCGACGAGCGGCTGCAACGGCTGGTCTTCGACCGGCTCGACGAGGGGGTCGAGTGGCTGGAAGCGCTAGGCGCGCCCGTTCTGGAGCGCGAGACGGGAAACCCGCTGACGACGGGCGTCCGCTTCGACACCGCCGGCCTGACGGACGCGCTAATGCGAGCCGCGGGCGAGGTGCGTTTCGAACAACCGGTGACAGACACAGGGACAGACGCAGGGACAGACCCTGGAGGGCCGCTCGTGCTGGCGACCGGCGGGTTTCAGGGCGATCCGGTGCTGGTCGGCCGATACGTGAAGCCGGCGGCGCCGTTGCGGGTTCGGGCCAACCCCTGGAGCTCCGGCGACGGACTCAAGCTCGCCCTCGCCCGTGGTGCTGCGCTCTCCGACGGCCTCGACGAGTTCTACGGCCGCAACATGGCCGACGTCGAATTCGGCGACGACGAGTTCGTCTCGCTCGCCCAGGTCTTCGGCCGCTACGCGCGGATCTTCAACGACGACGGCGAAGAGTTCTTCGACCACAACGCCGTCTCGTGGTCGGAGCTCGACCTCGTCCAGGCGACGGCGCGCCAGCCGGGCGCCCGGGCCTGGTACCTCTTCGACGAGGAGGCCCTCGACGAGCGCGTCCGCTACGGAACCGTCCGCGCCCTTGTCGCGCAGGCTCCCACGCGCACCGAACCGGCCGACCTCCCGTTCACGCCGCCGCAGCAAGCCGTCGTCGCAACCCGCGTCGCCGCCGCGATCACGCACACGATCGGCGGCCTGCGAATCGACCAGCACGCACGGGTGCTCGATGACCAGGCCGCACAGGTCGACGGCCTCTACGCAGCCGGCGTCGACGCGGGCGGCATCTCGACCGGCGGTTACGCGAGCGGCCTCGCCTCAGCCCTCGTCCTCGGCCTCACGGCCGCCGAGTCGGCGCTCAGCTGAGCGGCTGCAGGTAGGCGCAGCGGCGCGAGTCGCCCGGGAGCGGGGAGGGGGCGACCTTCGTCACGCTCAGGCGTTCCTCGCCCTCCTCGACCTCGTCGCCCACGCCGGGCACGTCGCCGTCGCGCTCACGAAGCTCGTAGCCGTTCGCGGTCCAGACGAAGCGGAGATGCGTCGTCGGTCGCTGCCCGTTCTCCTCCACAAGCAACAGACTAACCGTGCGCCACGTAGGACGGCAGCACGACGCGCACCTCGGTGCCGCCGTCCTCGCCGGCCTCCACGTCGAGCCGCCCGCTGAGCGTCCGGGCGCGCTCCTCGATGTCCTCGAAGCTCGCACGCCGCCGCTCGCCCGCACCGTCGTCCGCGATCACGGTCTCGACCGTCCCTTCCTCGCCCTCCGCGACCGTGATCGAGATCCTCGACGGAGGCCCGCGGTGGATTGCCTGGTTCACGGTGTCGCGGATGATCTGGTAGATCGTCACGCGCACGTTCTCCGCCAGTCCCTCGGCGGCGTCGACGTCGAGGTCGACCTGGATGCGGTGCGTGAGGCCCACCTGCTCGGCGAACGCCTGCACCGCGGGCCCGAAGCCCTGGTCGCGCAGCACGACCGGCTCGATGTTGAACGAGAGGTCGCGCAACGAGCGGATCGTGTCCCGGTGCCGCTGGAGCGCCGAGTCGAGCACCGAAGTCGCCTCCTCGAGACGCCCGCCTTCGAGCGAGTCGATCACGGCGTCGAGCATCAGGCTGATCCCAGACAGCGACTGCACCGGCCCGTCGTGGAGGAAGAGCGCCAGCCGCCGCCGCTCCTCCTGCTCGGCGGTGATCAGCTGGTCGGAGAGCCGCGCGCGCTCCGCTTCGCGCACCTGCGCCTCGTCGAGCAAGCGCGCGTTTTCGACGGCGCGGCAGGTGAAATCGGCGAGCAGGGTCGCCCGGGCAAGCTCCTCGCGGTCGAGTGGATGAGACCGCACGAGCTGCAGCGAGCCGATCGCCTCCCCGCGGATGCGCAAGGGAAGCACGACCGCCTCGTCCATGCCGCGCTGGCCGGGCGAGAGAATCGACGCGGTGGCATCGAAGAGGCCGTTCGCTTCGCGCCGCGTCCGGTCGAGCACGTCGTCCGGGTCGTGGGCGGCGGCGATGCGCCCCATCGACTCGACCAGCGACTCGAGGAAGCTCGACTGCGCCGTCAGCTCCTCCTCGACGACCTCGTGCCGGCGCCGCTCGGTGACGATCAGGTGCAGCGCGAAGCCCGCGGCGCCGACGATCGCCACGCCGAGGCCGACGAACGCGAGCCCGCTCGATCCCACCGCGAGCCCGACGAGGGACACGATCGCCCCGGCCGCCACGACGGCGACCAACAGCGCCGCTCTAGTAGCACTGCGCATCCTTGAGGGTTTCCGGCTGGTCATTTCAGACGGACGCGCGGGCAAAGCCCGTGCGTCCTGAGCGGCATCGCAAGCGATGCCTTAGTCGATGATCGCGTCGCGAAGCGCAATTGCGACGGCATGCGTTCGCGTGTCGGCCTCGAGCTTCGTCAGGATGTGACGCACGTGGCTCTTGACCGTCTCCTGGCTGATGAAGAGCCGGCCGGCCACGTCGGCGTTGGACATCCCGTCCGCGAGCAGTTGGAGGATCTCGCGCTCGCGCGCGGTGAGCATGTCCTCGCGGTCGCCGGAGAGGAAGGCCGGCATCAGCGCGGGGTCGACAAAGCCCTCGCCCGCCACGATCTTGTCGATCGCCTTCAGCAGCGTCTGGTGCGGGGCCTCCTTGAGGATGTAGCCCTTCGCGCCCGATTCGAGGCCGCGCCCGAGCAGGCTGCGCTCGCTGTAGGCCGTGAAGATCAGCACCGCGACGTCAGGCACCCTCTGGGTCAGCAGCTTGGTCGCCTCGAGCCCGTCCATCCCGGGCATGCGCACGTCCATGATCACGACGTCGGGCTTGCGGCGCTCCGCCAGCGTGACGGCGGTCGCGCCGTCGGACGCCTCACCGACGACCCGGATGTGCGGGGCGCGCGAGAGCGAGAGGCGCAGACCCTCCCGGACGACCTCGTGGTCGTCGACGATCAGGCACGTGATCTCGCCCTTGCCGTTGTTCTGCTGGTCTGCGGCTGCCTTCTCCGACACGGCAGGCGGATTGTAGGGACTGGGGCGGCCCTCGCCTATAGCGCCAGGGCTGAACGCCTGCGCTACTCGGCCATGAAGTCTTCAATCTGCGGCTCGACTACTGGGACGGCGAGGACTGAGACCTAGACGACGAGGGCCAGCTGCTCCGCGATCGCGGCTGGCTCCGGGTCGAGCCTGACGCGCCGACGGTCGCGGATCCCGTGCTTGCGCGTCAGCTCGGCGACGAGCGCACGAACTGGCTTGGTCTCGTCGGCTTTCAGGTACGCCCTGCGCGCATAGAGGCGCTCGTACGCGGGGAGCTGCTCGGGATAGTCCTCGGCGAGGCAGTCGAGGAAGTGCTCCCGCGTCCCCGGCCGCAGGTGGAGCAGGTTCGCCCAGACGCCGCAGGCGCCGGCTTCGCGCGCCTCGCGCACGACCTGCTCGAGCAGCTCAGGCTTGTCGGAGATGCCTGGCAGGATCGGCGCCATGCCGACGCTGGCGCGGATCCCCGCGTCGACGAGCGTCTTCAGCGCGCGCAGCCGCTGCCGCGGGTGGGCGGTGCCCGGCTCCGTGCGCCGCCAGATCTCGTCGTCGAGCGTCGGCACCGAGAAGGTCACCGAGGCGTCCGCCCGCCGCGCCGCCTCGACGAGCACGTCGACGTCGCGGACGATCAGCGGCCCGCGCGTGATGATGCTGAACGGGTTGTGGGCGTGGCCCAGCGCCTCGATGCACGAGCGAGTGAGCCGGTAGCGGCCCTCCGCCGGCTGATATGGGTCCGTCGCCGCGCCGATCGCAACCGCCTCGGGCTCCCAGCTCGGCCGCGCGAGCTCGCACCGCAGCACCTCGGCGATGTTCGTCTTGACCCGGATCGAGCGGCCGTAGCGGTGGTCGGAGGGGCGGTCGGCCCGGAGTTCGTACGCCCGGACGTAACAGAAGGTGCAGCGGTGGACGCAGCCCATGTAGGGGTTCAGCGACCACCTGAACATCATCCCCTTGACGCGGTTCAGCGCGGCCTTGCAGGGCTCGATCCGGTACTCCGCTCGCACGGGTGAAGTATAGAACATGTGTTCGTATCGGACTACTCTGAGCAGAT
>JBEVNN010000038.1:0-5624 GCA_040508095.1 Gaiellaceae bacterium | reverse complement strand
CGGGACGACGCGGCGCCGGCTTGCTGCGGTCGGCGTCTCGGGGCTGGCCGCTGGTGTGATCGCAATCGCGGCGGGGGATAGCCACACGTGCGCGCTGCTGCGGGTCGGCAGCATGAAGTGCTGGGGCTACAACGATTGGGGGCAGCTGGGCGACGGAACGCCGCTCAACCGCCTGCGCCCTGTCCTCGTCTCAGGGATGGTCAGCGGAGTGACCGCCATCGCCGCGGGAGCCTTCCACACCTGCGCACGTACGAGGACCGGCAACGCCAAGTGTTGGGGCTACAACGCCAACGGACAACTCGGCGACGGAACTCCGGAACAGCGGCCGCGGCCGGTCTACGCCCTTCGGCTCGGCACCGCCCCGGTCGCCCTGTCGATCGTGCCCGGATCCCCGATCGTCGGGCGTGGGCGAGTCGTGGCGGTCAGGCTGCGTTGCGGAGCAGCCGGCGCGTGCCACGGAACGCTCTGGCTGTCAGCGCGCGTACGGCTCGGCAGCACGGCATTCTCATTGAGCGCCTCGACCACCGCAGCAGTGAGGATGAAGCTCGGCCGGAGCGGCCTCCACTTGCTCGCTAGGGACGGCCGGCTGACGGCTCGAGTTCATGTGCGATTTGTCCAGGCCGACGGCACAACCTCCGAGCAGAGCCGTCCGATCACGCTACGGACGCCGTGAGCGCGTAGGGGCGGCGCGGCCGCAGGTGCGCCGCCCCCGGCGCCTAACTCAGTTCGGCGCGATCGTGCCGAACAGCCCGTGCGTCTCGTCGTCCGGGCCGGCGGTGAAGAACAGCTGTCCTGCGGTGCCGTTGTTCCCGCCCTGGCTGACCTGAAGAGCCCAGAGCCCGTCGATCGTCAGCGACCGGTTGTCCGAGCCCCGCAGCTCGCCGTCGTGCACGAACCGCCCCGGGCTCACCTCCCGGAAGGCGTTGATCTGCCCGTCGCCGAAGTTGCCGACGAGCAGGTCGCCCGCGAAGGCGCCGAAGCTCGCCGGCGCGATCGCGAGGCCCCACGGCGCGTTTAGCTGGCCGTGGCCGCTGATGCCGCCGAGCAGGTTGCCCGCGAGGTCGTAGACATCCACCCGTCCGCGGCCCTGGCCGGCAACCTCGTCCTCCGCGTCCTTGTCCTGTTTCGCGTACGCGACGAACACGCGGCCGCCGAGCACCTGGACGTTGAAGGGCGCGAAGCCCGCCCGCAGCGACGGGTCCTCGAAGCCACTGTTCTGCTGCAGCGTGAAGCTGCTGTTGAACACGTCGATCCGGCCGTTGTGGAAGTCCGCGGCGTAGAGCCTGGGCCCGTTGCTCGTATCCGCGATCGCCAGACCCTTGTAGATCGCTCCGACGTTGGAGCGATCCGCGGCGACGATCGCCGTTGTCCCTTGCGCACCGTTCCAGGCGCGGACGATGCCGTCTTCGCTGTCGAACAGGAACAGCGCCTTGCCGCCGGTCGGCAGCGCGAAGCCGGCCGTCGGATTGAAGACCGTGCCGGTCGGGCCGCCCGCAACCGAGACGACGAGACCTTGCTTCGCTCCGCCGCCGTTGTACAGCGTCGATTTGTCCGTCCCGTTGTCGGACACCCACCACGGGCTTGCCGAGCTCGAGGTGAGCCCCCACGGATTGACGAGATCGGGGTCGAGCACCGGGGCCACGCCCGGCTGGTCCGACACCAGTGGGTTGACTGTGAACTCGGTCGGCTGCGCCGCGCTCAGCGGCGCCGCCACGACCAGCGCGGCGAACGCAAGCAGCGCGATCACGAGCACCGCCCGCCGCCGTGTGAACCCTCGCTTCATCTCCCACACTCCCTTCGGCATTGGGAATTCCCCTGGGCGCTACGGAGACCGCAAAGGACCGGTTTTGCGCCGGGTGCAAACACGCGCGCCCGGAACGGGTCGTGCTGACCGCTCAGAGCCGGAGGTGGGATTCGAACCCACGGCCTACGCCTTACAAGGGCGTTGCTCTGACCAGCTGAGCTACTCCGGCGCCGCGTTCAGCCTAGCGCCGGACGGCTCGTGAGGACTTCGTCGATCAAGCCGTACTCGACGGCTTCCGCGGCCGTCATGAAGTGGTCGCGGTCGGTGTCCTGCGAGACCCGGTCGAGGGGCTGGCCGGTGTGGTCGGCGAGGATGCTCTCCACGCGCTTCTTCAGGTCGAGCACCTCGCGGGCGCGGATCTCGACGTCGGAGGCCTGGCCGCCGAACTGGCCCGTCCAGACCTGGTGGATCAGGACCTTCGCGTTCGGTAGGGCGCTGCGCTTGCCCCGTGCCCCGGCCGCGAGCAACACCGCTCCCATCGACATCGCGATCCCGACGCAGATCGTGCGCACGTCGGGCTTCACGAAGGTCATGGTGTCGTAGATCGCGAGGCCCGCGTAGACGTCGCCACCGGGCGAGTTCACGTAGAGGCTGATGTCCTTGTCGGGGTCGTCCGACTCGAGGTGCAGGAGCTGCGCGACGACGACGTTCGCGACTTCGTCGTCGATCGCGGAGCCGACCATCACGATCCGGTCGTTCAGCAGCCGCGAGTAGATGTCGAACGAGCGCTCGCCCCGGGACGTCTGCTCGATCACCATCGGCACCAGCGGGTTCACGCGGGCACCGCCTCCACCATGGGCTCGAGTACGTGCACCGGCACGCCGTAGGCCCGCAGCGCATCCGCGACCTCGTCGGCGTTCTCGACCGCGGGCGGAACGAAGATCTCGACCGGCCGCGCGAGCTCGCCGCGCCAAGCCGTCGCGCCCTCGAGCACCGCGCCCCAGAGCAACACCCGGCCGAAGACGCGCGCCTCGGCGCCGACGGCGAGGTAGTGGTCCCAGGCGCCCAGCTCGCGGCCGGCGTGGATGCCGCATTCGCACCCGATCGCCGGCGCCTCGTGGGCGACGTGTACGTGGCGGCGGCAGGTCGCGCGCACGGGCTCGTCGACGGGCCAGACGTCGCCGTACAGGACGCTCAGCAGAGCACCGTCCTCGACCCGCCAGACCTTCCAGCCGACGGCCGGCCGAAGCGCCTCGGCGCCCCAGGCCCGCTCGATCCGATCGATCCTCATTCCTCCGCGGCGAGCCACGCGAGGATCGCCTCGCGCGAGAAACGCCACTCCTCCCCGACCTTGCGACCCGGCAGCTCGCCCTGCTCGGCGAGCTCCACCACCGTCTCCTCCTCGACCTGCAGCAGCCCCGCGAGCTGCGCCGGTGTGAGGATCTCGAGCTCGGCGGCTGGCCGGAACGAGTGCTGCCCGACCGACCATTCCGCGTGCGCGACCTCCATCGAGCCGGCCACCTCCCGCGTCCAGACCGGGTCTTCGGGATCGAACTGGGCGACGAGCTTCGTGATCAGCTCGCGCTTCGGCCTCCCGAGGACGTCGGCCGCCCGGTGGAGCTTCTCGGCCTCGGCCGTCGGGATCCGAACGTACAACGCGGTGTAGTCCTGTTCACGGCGCGGTCTCGCCATCGCAGATATCTAGATATCAGAAAGATATCCGCTAGCGCAAGTCGACTACTGCAGGACTTGCCGAGACTGCTGGTGCGCGAGCACCTTGCGCTTCACGCGCTGGAGCGCGTTGTCGATCGTTTTCGTGTCGCAGCCGAGTTCGTCGGCCATCGTCTCGTACGACTCGCCCTCGAGGTAGAGCTTGAGCGCGTCGGCCTCGAGCTTCGAGAGGCCGGTGCCGAGCGTGAAGACCAGGCTCTGCAGCTCTTCGGTCGAGATCACGCAGACGGAAGGGTCGTCGACGGACGGGCCGGGCAGTGCATCGCCGAGCGTGCAGTCGCCGTCCGACTCCTGGCCCGCGGGTGTGTGGCTGAACGACACGTAGGTGTTGAGCGGCGCGTGCTTGAAGCGCGTCGCGGTCTTGATCGCGGTGATGATCTGCCGCGTCACGCAGAGCTCGGCGAAGCTGCGGAACGACGACTTCTCGGGGCTGAAGTCGCGCACCGCCTTGTAGAGCCCTATCAGGCCCTCCTGGATCAGGTCCTCGGCGTCGCCGCCGGCGAGGAAGTACGAGCTGGCCTTCAGCCGGACGAAGCCTGAGTAGCGGCGGATCAGCTCATCGAGCGCTTTCTGGTCGCCGTTCCGCGCACGCATGACGAGCTGCAGGTCGGCGAGCTCTCGCTGAAGCTTCTGCGGCGAGTGAGCGGTCTGCGCGGTGCGGGCTGGCACGGCACTCTCCTGTGCGAGGACGGTGAGCTGCTCAAGCCTCACCCTGAGGTTGACGGTCAAGATAGCAAGGTCCCAACACGTTTACAAGACCTTGCGTGTTGGTGAACTTAACCGGACCCTTGTCCTCTGCGCAGCTTCTCCAAGCGTTTTCGCGTCTCTTCGTCCACGCGATCCCTTAGCTGCGATCGGCCCGGGTCCTCGTGTCTCGGAGACTCGAGGTCGTGCAGGAAGGTTCGCGAGCTGCGCTTCTGCACCTCCTGCCCGGACGTGCCGCGAACCGCCGAGTCGGACGAGACGAGGCACACCGTCTCGGTGCGTCGATGGTCGGCCGCGAGCCGCTCGAGCAGCGCGTCGGCGTGGTCGACGTAACGAACCTCGAGCGGGCCGTGCGTGCGGTCCTCCCCGACCCCGTCGAAGACGATCACTCCGCGCGCGCCCTGAACGGCGACGAAGCTGGCCAGCGCGTCGACGAGCTCGCGCGGATCCTCGAACTCGCCGGCGTGCAACAGGTTGTAGCCGTCGAACAGATAAAGCGTCGGCTCAGCCACGCTGCCGCCTGGCCTCGTACAGCAGCAATGCGGCCGCGACGCTGACGTTCAGCGACTCGACGCCGCCGTAGAGCGGGATCGAGATCGCGTCGTCGCAGGTGCGGCGCACGAGCGGGCGCAGGCCCTTGCCCTCGGCGCCCAGCACGAACACCGCGCCGCCGGAGAGGTCGGCCTGCCACAGCGACGTCTCGGCCTCCCCGGCCGCCCCCCAGATCCAGAGGTGAGGCCCCTTGATCTCGCCGAGGTAGCGGGCGAGGTTCTTCACGACCGCGACGCGGACGTGCTCGACCGCACCCGCCGAGGCGCGCACGACCGCGGGCGTGATCCTCGCGGAGTTGTGGGCCGGGAGAACGACGCCGTCGGCGCCGGCGCCCTCGACGCTGCGGATCACCGCCCCCAGGTTCCGGGGGTCGGTCACGGAATCCAACACGGCGAGCAGCGGCGCCGGGCCCGCAGCAAGCTCGTGCGAATCGGCGTAGCGGTAGGGCTCGACGCGGGCGACGACGCCCTGGTGATCCTGCGTGCCGGCCTCCGCCGTGAGCTCGCGCTCGAGCCGGACCTGGACGCGCGGCCCGTCGTCGCCGAGCCACGGTTCCGCCTTGAGCGCCCGCTGAGTCGCCAGCAGCTCGAGCACCTCGCGCGGCCCCCGCAGCGCCTCGCGGACGGGACGCCGCCCGTAGACCAGCTCGGCCGTCACCGTTTCGGAACGAGCTGGTACCCGGGCTCGGCGTCAACGTCGCGGACTTCCCAGCCGGCCTCGGAGATCTCGTCGCGCAGTCGGTCGCTCGTCGCGAAGTCCTGCTTGGCCCGCGCCTCGCGCCGGGAGCGGGCGAGCTCCTCGAGCTCGGCAGGGGCTAGCTCTACATCGCCGAGCGACTAGAGTCCGAATACCTCGAGCCCGCGTCGCAGAAGTTCGTGGTCGCGACAGCCGT
>JBEVNN010000002.1:0-4231 GCA_040508095.1 Gaiellaceae bacterium | reverse complement strand
GGTTGATCTTGTAGCGACCCACCTTGGCCAGGTCGTAGCGCTTCGGGTTGAAGTAGAAGTTGTCCAGCAGCGCGCGGGCGGCCTCGGCGGCGACCTGCTCGCCCGGACGGAGCTTGCGGTAGATGTCGCGGAGCGCGTCTTCCTTCGTGAGGATCGTGTCCTTGGACAGCGTCTCCTCGATCGAGTCAAAGCCGGCGAACTCCTCGAGGATCTGCTCGCTGGTCAGGCCCAGGGCCTTCAGGAACACCGTGACCGACTGCTTGCGCTTGCGGTCGATGCGCACACCGACCTGGTCGCGCTTGTCGATCTCGAACTCGAGCCAGGCACCGCGGCTGGGGATGACCCGGGCCGAGACGATGTCCTTGTCGGAGGTCTTGTCGGGCGTCTTGTCGAAGTAGACACCCGGCGAGCGCACCAGCTGCGAGACGACGACACGCTCGGTGCCGTTGATGATGAACGTGCCCTTGCCGGTCTGGAGCGGGAAGTCGCCCATGAAGACGGTCTGGGTCTTGATCTCACCGGTCTGGTGGTTCATGAACTCGGCTTCGACGTACAGCGGGGCGGCGTAGGTCTTGCCGCGCTCCTTGCACTCGTCGATCGAGTACTTCTCCGGCTCGAGGTACGGGTTCGTGAACGAGAGCTGCATCGTCTCGCTCAGGTCCTCGATCGGCGAGATCTCCTCGAAGATCTCCTCGAGACCGCTGATCTCGGGCACGTCGGTGCGGCCTTCGGCCTGCGCCTCGGCGACGCGCGCCTTCCACGCATCGTTGCCGACGAGCCAATCGAAGGACTCGGTCTGCAACGCGAGAAGGTCGGGGACCGTCAGCGTGTCGGAGATTTTGGCGAACGAGAGGCGGGATGCTCCGCGGCCGTTCTTGTTGGTGGTGGTGGATGCGTTGCGCGCAGCAGCCAAGGGGATAACCTCCGTGAGCCCGGGGCAGGGCTCGTTTCCTTGTCGTCAGGGTGGAGTGCTCATTCGTCCCCGAAACCTGGGCGCCACACTCCGCTGGTCAAAGATGACTTCGAGAAGCGGGGGCACGCAGGCACAGCCGACCACCATATGAGGGCAGGGGGAATCCAAGAGCGCAAGGAACAACTATACGCTGGATGACGCGCCGTGTCCAGTCGGTCCTTGAAAACTTTCCGAACCTGCGGTATAACCGCGACATGACTGGGGTTTCGCGCCCCGTGATCCGTACCCCTGACCAGCGGATCCGGGTGTTCGTGAGCTCGACGCTGCGCGAGCTGGCTGACGAGCGGCGCGTCGTGCGATCCGCGATCGAGCGGATGCGGCTGGCTCCGGTCATGTTCGAGCTGGGCGCGCGACCGCATGCGCCGCGCGATCTCTACCGGTCATACCTCGCACAGAGCGACGTGTTCGTGGGGATCTACGGCTCCAGCTACGGCTGGGTCGCACCGGACGAGGAGGTGTCGGGCCTTGAGGACGAGTACAACCTCGCACCGAAGACCATGCCCAAGCTCATCTACGTCAAATCCGCCGACACCCGCGACGAGCGGCTGGGCGAACTGATCGCGAGGATCCAGGCCGATGACACCGCCGCCTACCTCCACTTCCACACCTGGGAGGACCTCGAGGAGCAGGTCGCCGGTGACCTGGCCACGCTCCTGGCCGAGCGGTTCGACGAGTCGCGACCGGCCGATGCCGACCCGGTCCAGGAGCCCGCGGCATCCGCTCTCTCCCGCATCCCCGTCCCGTACACCGCCACCATCGGGCGCGACCAGGACATCACGGCGGTGCGCGATCTCCTCTCGCGCGGCTCCGCCCGGGTGGTCAGCCTCATCGGACCGGGAGGCATCGGCAAGAGCCGCCTCGCGATCGAGACCGCTCTGGCGACGGAGGACCTCTTCCCGGACGGGACGTACTTCGTGCCGCTGGAGGGCGTGCTCGAGGAGGGGCTGCTGCTGCCGACCATCTCGTACACGCTCGGCGTCCGCGACAACGGCGAGGCCGCGCTGGAGGAGCGAATCGGACACGCCCTCGAAGGCCGCCGCGTCCTGCTCGTCCTGGACAACTTCGAGCAGATCGTCGGCGCCGCCCCGATGCTGGTGCGGCTGTACTCGGCGGCGCCGACCGTGACGTTCCTGGTGACGAGCCGCGTCGTGCTGCGCATCCGGGGGGAGCAGGTCTTCGAGGTCGGCGCGCTGACCACCCCCGCCGACCACCTTCCGGCGAGCCTTGATTCGACCGCCCGCACCTCGGCGGTCGCCCTCTTCGTCGATCGGGCGCGGGCGGCGACGCCGAGCTTCGACATCACGGCCGCCAACGCTGCGGACATCGCCGACATCTGCCGGCGCCTGGAAGGACTTCCGCTGGCGATCGAGCTGGCAGCGGCCAAGGTGCGGATCCTGACGCCGGCCGGCATCGCGGAGCGACTCGGCAAGAGTCTGCCGCTGCTGACCGCGGCCGTCCGCGATCTCCCTGAGCGCCACCGCACGATGCGCGCCACGATCGACTGGAGCGTGAGCCTCCTGCCCGACGTGCAGCGAGAGCTCCTGGAGGACCTCGGCGTCTTCGCCACGCGCTTCACCCTCGAGGCGGTCGAGGCGCTCGGAGCTGGCCGGTCGTGGGAGGGGCAGGAGATCGATGCGCTCGCGGCACTGGTGGACGGCTCGCTGGTCAAACAGACCGAGATGGGCGGCAGGCCGGTGTTCTCGCTGCTGGCGATCGTGCGCGAATACGCGATCGGCCGGCTGAAGGTCCGCGGCGAGGCCGACCGGGTGCGGGTCGCCCACGCCGACTACTACACCGACGTCGTGCTCCGCGTGGCACCGGCCCTCCGCGGCCCCGGTCAGGCCGATGCGGTGCAGCAGCTCGGGCTGGAGCTGCCGAACCTGCGGGCGGCGGTGCGCCACCTCATCTACACCAACCGGCTCGACGACGCCGCGGACTTCGCCTGGAGCCTGCTCATCTACTGGTGGATCTCGGGCTTTTTCGCCGAGGTGCGCCTGTGGATGCTGGAACTGCTCGAGAAGGACCGTCCGATCACCCAGCACACGCGCGCGGTGGCCTGGTTCTTCGCGCTGTGGGGCGAGATGTGGCAGCGCCCGAGCGAGCAGGTGGTGGCCGGGCTCGGCGAGTGCGTGCGGCTGTTCACCGAGAGCGGGGACGCGGATGCCGCGGCGATGGCCCTCGCCGCCCGGGCAACCGCCCGCGTGCAGCTGTCCGACATCGACGTCGACAAGGCCGAGTCCGAGCTGCGGCGTGCCGTCGCGCAGCTGCGCGAGCTCGGGAACTCCTGGGCGGAGGCGATCACCGAGGTCTCGCTCGGGCGACTGGCGTGGGTGCGCGGGTCCACCGATGACGCGATGGCGCACTTCAACCGCGCGAGCCTGGTCGCCGAAGGCGGCGGTGACCTGTTCACGACCTCGGTGGCCGGCAACCTGCGCTCGCGCCTGAACTTCACGCTCGGGAACATGACGGCCGCGGAGGAGGAGTTCGAGCACACGCTCCTCCTCTCGGTCCGGCTCCACTACGACGAGGGCGTCGCCTACGGACTCGAGGGTGTCTGCGCGGTGGCCGCCGCGAAGGGCGAGGCCTGGCGCGCGGCGGCGCTCGCGGTGGCGGCCGGGGTCATCCGTCGCCGGATCGGCATCTTCGACGTCGAGGCGTTCACCGTGCACACGCCGTATCTGGAGATCCTGCGCACGCGCGACCCCGAGGGCGTCGCCGCCGGCGAGGTCGCGGGCGCGCAGCTGAGCGTGGCCGAAGCGGTGCGCCTGGCCCTGCCGGAGTCGATGCACGACCAGGTCGCCGAGGCGCTGCGGCACTGGTGACGCGACACCCTCCTGCGTGACGCCGCGGTCAGCGGCGTCGCGCGTGCCGGAACCGCAGCCGCGTGCCCGGGCGGGCCTGGGCGAGGGCGTCGAGCGAGGCATCCGCCACCACAGCGATCACGGGATACCCGCCGGTGACCGGACCATCGGCGAGCAGGATCGTCGGGCGCCCGCTCGGCGGCACCTGCAGGGCGCCGGGCACCATGCCCTCGCTCGGCAGCTCTGTCGCGGCTCGCCGCTCGAGGGCGGGTCCGTCCAGGCGCATGCCGACGCGGTCGGCGTCGTTCGTGACCGTCCAGACGCTCTCGAAGATGGTGGGAAGGGCGGATGCCGCGAACCAGTCCGCCCTCGGACCCGGCGCGAGCTCGACCTCCAGCTCGTCGTCGTGCGGGCCGCTCCACGGCGCGAGCGTCGCGGCGGGGACGGGTGCGACAGC
>JBEVNN010000281.1:0-4679 GCA_040508095.1 Gaiellaceae bacterium | reverse complement strand
CTTGCGCTCGACGCCGTCGAGCGTTCGGATCGTTTCGCCCGGCTCGGCGAGGCGCACGACGATCCGCCCGCCGTGGAGCTTCGCGAGATCGAAGGCGTGCAGCGGGTTTCCGAGCGCCAGCATCACGTAATTCGTCACGTCGACGACGTTGGAGATCGGGCGCATGCCGGCGTTCGTGAGCCTCGCCCGCAGCCAGACCGGAGCCGGCCCGATCTGCACGTCGCGAAAGACGCGGCCGATGTAGCGCGGGCAGCGCTCGAAGTCCAGAACCTCGATCTCGACGTGTCCTTCCGGAACGCTACGCGTTCCAGTATCTGTCCCCGGCCATGGCTGCAACTCGAGCTCGTAGAGCGCCGCGACCTCGCGGGCGATGCCGTAGACGGACAGTAGGTCGGGCCGGTTGCCCGTCGACTCGACCAGCAGCACATCCTCGACGAGCGTGAGCACGTCCGAGAGCGGCGTCCCCGGCTCTGCTTCCGAGAGCACCATGATCCCGGCGTGGTCGGTGCCGAGCTCGACCTCGTCCTCGGCGAGGATCATCCCGTCGGAGAGCTCGCCCCGCACCTTGCGCTGCTCGAGCTGCAGCCCGCCCGGCAGGCGGGCGCCGGGTAGCGCGACCGCCACCGTCGCGCCCGCGCCGAAGTTCCACGCGCCGCAGACGATCTGACGTGGCTCGCCCTCGCCCACGTCGACGCGGCACAGCTGCAGCCGGTCGGCGTTCGGGTGCTTCGCCGCCTCGAGCACGCGCCCGACGCGGTAGAGCCCGAGGTTGCCGTCCTCGTCGGGAACGCCGCGCCGCTCGATTCCCTCCACTTCGGCGCTCGAGATCGACAGCCGCTCCGCCAGCTCCGGCAGCGGCATCTCGACCGGGACGTAGTCCCTCAGCCACGAAACGGGAACGCGCATCAGAACTGCGTCAGGACCCGGAGGTCCCCCTCCCAGAGCGCCCGGATGTCGGGGAAGTCGTACTTCAGCTGCGCCACGCGCTCGATCCCGCAGCCGAAGGCGAAGCCGCTCCACTGCTCGGGGTCGACGCCCACGTTCTCGAACACGCGCGGGTCGACCATCCCGGAGCCGCCCATCTCGATCCAGCCGGAGTAGCGGCAGGTTCGGCAGCCCGAGCCGCCGCAGATCCCACACGAAACGTCGGGCTCCATCGAGGGCTCCGTGAACGGGAAGTAGTGCGTGCGGAAGCGCACGCGCCGGTCCGGCCCGAAGATCGCGCGCATCACGTGTAGCAGCGTCCCCTTCAGGTCGGCGAGCGTGAGGCCGCGGTCGACGGCGAGGCCCTCGAACTGGTGGAAGATCGGGTAGTGCGTCGCATCGACGGCGTCGCGGCGGTAGCAGCGTCCGATCGAGACCATGTAGATGGGCGGCTCGCGCTCCTCGAGCGCGTGGATCTGGCTCGGCGAGGTCTCCGTGCGCAGCAACCGGTTCTCGTCGAAGAAGAACGTCGCCCGGTGCGAGCGCGCCGGGTGCCACGGGTCGAAGGCGAGCTTGTCGAAGTTGTACTCGGTGGTCTCGACCTCGCGGTCCTCGCGGATCTCGTAGCCAAGGCCGAGGAACGCGTCCTCGATCTGGCGGCGCGCCTGCGTGATCGGATGCAGGTGCCCGAGCGGCAGCTCCTCGCCCGGGAGCGTGACGTCGACGACCTCCTCGGTGAGCGCGCGGTCGAGCTCGGCGCGGTCGAGCTCCTCGCGGCGCGAGTCGAGCGCGGCCTCGAGCGTCGCTCGCAGCGTGTTGAGCGTGATGCCGGTCTCGCGGTCGCGGACACCCCGCAGCGCCTGCGCGAGATCGCTCTTACGGCCGAGGTAGCGGACGCGCGCCTCGTCGAGCGCGGTCGCGTCCGTGGCGGCCGCGATCGCGCTCTGCGCTTGGCCTTCGTACTCCTGCCAGTCCACGCGGGCGACTGTATCGCTCATCTCGTCCTCCTCTCGTCGGGGTCGGGTCGGCGGGGCTCGGGCCCCGGCTCGAGAGGTGCGAGAAGTCGGCGGGTTAGCGCGCCGGCGCCCCGGCCTCGAGCCGGGGCCGCCTAAACGAGAAGCTGCGCGTGACCGCCATCGCTTCGCAACATAGCATCGAAGAATGAGCTGGGACGAGGGCTTCGCCGACCGCTACGACGAGTGGTCGGCCGAGATGACGGAGGACGTTCCGTTCTACGTCGAGCTCGCCCGCGAGACGGACGGCCCGCTGGTCGAGCTGGCTGTGGGCAGCGGGCGCGTGGCGATCCCGGTCGCCGAGGCGACCGGCCGCGCCGTGCTCGGGATCGACACGTCTCCGGCGATGCTGGCGCAGGCGCGCGAGCGGGCCGCGGCGGCTGGAGTCGAGCTCGAGCTCCGCGAGGGCGACATGCGCGACCTCGAGCTGGACCACCCTGCGGGGCTCGTCTACTGCCCGTTCCGGGGCCTGCTGCACCTACCGACCTGGGCCGACCGCCGACGGGTCTTCGAGCGCGTCGCCGCTTCGCTGCGGCCAGGCGGGCGCTTCGCGTGGAACGCGTTCGCGTTCGACCACGCGATCGCGGCGAGGCTCGACGGTGGGCACCAGGATACGCCCGTCCCACACTCGCTGAACTACGCCGTCGGGGAGAACCGGATCGACATCACGCTCGAGGGCGGCGGCATCTCGTCGCTGTGGTGGGCGACGAAGAACGAGTGGCTCGGGCTGATCGACGTGGCCGGCCTGGAGGTCGAGGCGCTCTACGGTGGCTTCGACCGGCGGCCCTTCGACGACCAATCCAGGGAGTACGTGTGGGTCACGCGCAGGCCGGTGTGAGCCTGTACGACTCGATCGCGCGGCTCTACGACCCGTGGAGCATCAGTGTCACCGAGGACGTCCAGTTCTACGTGGACGAGGCGCTGCGGGTGGACTCGCCTGTGGTCGAGCTCGGCATCGGCACCGGCCGGATCGCCATTCCCACGGCTGCGGCAGGCTTGCGCGTGATCGGCATCGACTCGTCACCCGGGATGCTCGAGGTCTGCCAAGAGCGCGCGGAGCTCGCGGGAGTCGCGGACCGACTCGACCTGCGGCTCGGCGAGTTGGAGGTCCCGCCGGTCGAGGAGCGGGTGGCGCTCGTCACCTGTCCGTTTCGCTCGTACCTGCACCTGCTGGACGACGAATCGCGGCTGCGCTCGCTGCGAGCCGTATACGACCTGCTGCTCCCGCGCGGCCGGTTCGTGTTCGACATCTTCGCCCCTAGCGTCGAGGACATCGCCGCGACCCACGGACGCTGGCTCGAGCGCGAGCCCGGGATCTACGAGCGGGCCGACTGGGACACACAGACGCGGAGGCTCAGGCTGTCGGTGCGCGGCGAGAACGGCTCGACGAGCATGCTGCTGGCCTGGCTCTCGAACGACGAGTGGCGCTCGCTTCTCGAGCGGGCCGGCTTCCAGATCGTCGGCTGTTACGGGTGGTTCGACCGCCGTCCCTGGAAGGGCGGCGAAGACACGATCTGGCTCGCGCGGCGCGCGCCCTGACCGGTTAGAGGAGCTCGACCGGGTCGCCGACGGCGACTTCGCCCGACTCGACGATCTTCGCCAGCATCCCGCGCTTGCCGTCGAGCTCGGCGCGCAGGCCGTCGCGCAGTTCGTCCATGCGGTGGCACGGGTCACAGACCATGGTGATCTCGAACACGGCCTCGTCGCCCACCTTGACGCGCTGGCCGATCGGCCACTGCTGCACGTCGGCGCCCTCGACGGTGAGGTTCTCCCGGATGGCGCCGGCGTCGACGCCGACCGAGTCGAGATGCGCGGCCGAGACGAAGAGCACCTCGCGCTTCGGCGGGTTCGCGTGCGCGCAGCCCTCGAGGCCTTCGCCCGCGATCGCGCGCCGCCGCTCGTGCCCGACGGATTGCCCGCTCTTGCGTCCCGGAGAGGTCCAGACCCCGCTGATCGTCGCCATCGAGGAGATCCTAGCGACGGCGCCAGCTGCCCCAGCCCTCGTGGGGCGGCAGCAGGCCGCTCTCGACGTTCCAGTACTCGCGGAGATCCTCGCAGCGGCCGTCGGGCGCGAAGCGCAGCAGGAGACAGCCGACCAACGTGATCTCCTCACCCTCGTTCCGCATCCTCGTCCACCACTCGACCGCCGCGTGATTCCCGTCGACGAGCGGCTCGCCCATCTCGACCTGGACGTCCTCCTGCGAGCTCGTTGCTCCGGTCCAGTACGCGACCACTCCCTCGTGCCCGAGATTCGGCGGCTCGCGGAACGGCGACGAGCGGTAGGACGCGTCCTCCGTGAACAGCGCCGCGGCCGCCTCGGGGTCGCGCTCTTCCCATGCGCGGCGGTAGCCCTCGATCCACTCAGCCGGATTCATGCCTGCGCCGCCAATCGTAGAGCGCGATGGTGCCGGCCATCGCGACGTTCAGCGACTCCGCACGGCCGGGAAGCGGGATCGTCGCGCTCGCGGCGCAGGCGGTGACGACCTCCTCGGGAAGGCCTTCCCGCTCAGAGCCGAGCACGAAGCGCGACAACGGCGGGTCGAGCTCCGAGAGCGGCGGCGCGCCGTGGGCGACCAGCGCGACCGCGCCCTCCGGCGAGAACTCCGCCTGCGGTACCCGGAAGATCGAGCCCGCCGACGCGCGCAGCGCTTTGGGACCAGTCGGGTCGGCGCAACCCGGCGAGAGCGCGAGGTAGGCGCCGAACGCGTCGCACGCCCGCGCGAGGGTGCCGACGTTTCCGGG
>JBEVNN010000237.1:0-3163 GCA_040508095.1 Gaiellaceae bacterium | reverse complement strand
AGACCTCGCGCGTGGGCTCGACGAGGGTTGCTACGCGCGGCGAGGTCTCGACCACGAGGTCGAACTGCACGCTCTCCCCGGTGCGGTCGCGGATGGCGTCGACGAGCATGCCGGAGTAGCTGCTGCGGATCCGTTCGGCCGCGAGCGAGCTCGGGACGCTGAGCACGAGGGTGCCGTCACCGTGCGACAGCGGCGCGACTCCGTGGAACCAGGCGGCCCAGGTTGCGGGCGCCAATTGGTTGCGGAGGGCGGCTGCACCTTCGTTCCAGAGCTCTTCGGCCGTCACGCTGAGCCCAGCCTCCCTTTATCCACAGGAGCGTCCACAGTTGTGGAAATCAAAAGGAGGGCCTGGTCGGACCTCCGGAGGCGGCCTGTGCGCCTCAGCCACCGAGGACCCTCATGGAGCCGGCCGCAGCGCCACGAGGGGCGCAACGTAGCACCAGGACCCCTGCGCGACAAGGGGCCGGAGCGCGATTCCCGCGTGGGCGCTCGCGGCCTGCCGACCGCCGGATCCGCGTCCCATCTCCGCGTTGCGTTTGGGGCGCGAACGCCCGTACACTGATCCATTCCCCGCCTCCCGCGCGGTCCCACACGCCAGACCACCGTGGGGACCCCACTTCTGGACACGGCGCGGTTGCCTGAGGAGGCTCTCCGTGAAGCGTACGTATCAGCCCAACAACCGCAAGCGCAAGAAGACGCACGGCTTTCGCCTGCGCATGAAGACCAAGGGCGGACGCGCCGTTCTGCGAGCGCGACGCGCCCGCGGCCGGAAGCGTCTCTCGGCCTGACCCGGCCCGTCCGCGATCGTGCGACCTTCGAGGTCCTCGCCCGGGCCCGACGACTCCGATCGGGGCCGATCTGGCTGCGGTGCGCCCCAAGTTCCGATGCCGACGTCTCGGGCGCCCGCGCGCCCGGACCTCGGGTCGCGTACACGATCACCAAGGCCGCAGGGAATGCCGTCGACCGCAACCGAATCCGGCGTCGCCTCCGCGCCGCCGTCGCTGCCCGCGAACCCCAGTTGGATCCGGAGCGGGTCTACCTCTTCGGCGCCGACCGCCGGGTGCTGCACGCACCGTTCGCGGCAATTGATGACGCGCTGGGTGAGCTCTTGCGCGCGGCGAGTGAGCTAGAGCGATGACCGCGACCGTCACGAGCCGCCGAGGGCAACCAGGCGCGGGGCAGGTCGAGCAGCCCTCGTTCGTCGCGCGGTTGCTGATGCTGCCGATCCGCGCCTGGCGCCTGCTCTCGGTGCACCTGCCGGCGCGATGCCGATTCCACCCGTCGTGCTCGCAGTACGCGCTCGACGCGCTCAGCACGCACGGCGCTGCTCGCGGAACCTGGCTGGCGATCCGTCGTGTCGGGCGGTGTCACCCATGGCACGACGGTGGCCTCGACCCCGTTCCCCCGAGACATCTTGCGAACACACGTTCGACTTCCCCAGCTGTGACTGGCGAGCCTCCCACTGGTGTCGCGCACCCTCCCGCGGCAGAAGAGAGCTGACCCGCAATGACGTTCCTCGACCCGATCTACAACTTCTTCGGAATGCTGCTGGCGTTCTTCTACGGAATCATCCCCAACCTCGGGGTTGCCATCATCCTGCTCACGGTCGCCGTGATGCTCGCGCTGTTCCCGCTCACCGCCAAGCAGGCGAAGGCGATGCTGAACATGCAGCGGGCGCAGCCGGAGATCAAGCGCATCCAGAACCAGTACAAGAACGACAAAGCGAAGCAGAACGAGGAGGTGATGAAGTTCTACCAGGAGAACAAGATCAACCCCCTCGCCGGCTGTCTGCCCCTCCTCGTGCAGATGCCGATCTTCCTCTCCCTCTTCCATGTGATGCAGAACCCTTACAAGTACATCCCGAAGAGCTCTGCGCTCTACGCGGCTTTCTGCACCAACGATGCCGGGAAGGTCGTCAGCGAGACGGCCTGCTCGAAGGGCGTCCTTCCCAACCACCTCGAGTTCCTCGGCATGGACCTCTCGCTCAGCGCTCGCGACGTCGGCGGCGGCTTCCTCAACGCGCTCCCCTACTTCCTGCTCGTCGGGCTCGTGATCGCGACCGGGTTCATGCAGGCTCGCCAGAGCCAGCGCAACTCGCCCAACATGAACTCGCAGATGGCGATGGTCACGAAGGTGCTGCCGATCGGTTTCGGCCTGTTCTCCATCACCTTCCCTGCCGGTCTCGTCCTGTATTACTTCGTGAGCAACCTGTGGCGCCTCGGTCAGCAGGAGCTGATCATGCGCAAGATCACGCGACCGGGGATGAAGGAGCTCGAGAAGCAGAAGGGCGGGGCGATCGACGCCGCGAGCAAGGATCGCGGCAACGTCTCGGTCGACGATGCTCCCGCGCAGAAGAGGGGCTTGCGCGGCATGTTCCAGTTGCCGCCCGCGGGAAATTCGACCACCGAGCCGAACGGTGCCGACGCGTCGACCGGGAACGGCAACGGCAGCAAGGGCAGCACGCCGCCGAAGACCTCGTCCGGCGCGCGCTCGTCGCCGGGCGCGAAGCCGATCACACCAGGCGCCCAGCGCCGCAAGACCAACAAGCGCAAGAAGAAGCGCTGACCCTGCCCGGCGCGAGCCCCGCACCAGCGGAGAGGCCCGCCACGCTCCGAGCCCACCTCGGCCCGGAGCCCGACCACGAAGGCTGACAGAACCATGGAATGGGTGGAGACGACCGGTCGCACCGTCGCGGAGGCGCTCGACGCCGCGCTCGACGAGCTCGGAGTCGACGAGGACGACGTCGAGTACGAAGTGGTCACAGAGCCGAAGTCGGGCCTGTTCGGCAGGATCGGCGGCAACCCGGCTCGCATCCGTGCCCGGGTTCGTCCCATGTCGCGCGAGAAGCCGGGAGAGCGGCAGCGCCGTGGGCGCAAGCAGGGGCAACGGCCCCGAGGTGGATCACGGGGTTCGTCGGGCGGGAACGGCCGGAGCAAGCAAGCGTCGTCGCCAGCCGCGAAGGGCCAGGAATCACCCCCGTCGAACGGCAGCGACTCGGCCGAGGATCGTGGGGACTCGGCGCCGACGTCGGTCAGCCCGGCCGCCACGGGGCAGGCCGGAACGGGGCAGGGCTCGTCCGGACCGCGGAAGCGTCGCCGAGGTGGCCGCGGGCGCGGCTCAGCTGGTGGCGGCCGTCCGAGTGCCGACGCAGCGGCTGCGGGTG
>JBEVNN010000222.1:0-2890 GCA_040508095.1 Gaiellaceae bacterium | reverse complement strand
GCCCGCAACGCGTCGCGCCGCAACACCCAGAGCCGGTAGGCAAGGTCGTCGAGCGGGCCCGTCCCGGGCTCCGCGAACGGCACCGGGGAGACCTCGACGACCACGAGGTCGAAGCCGCGGGCGCGCAGGTCTGCGAGCGCGCCCACGGTCCGCTCGTCGAGCAGCGGCGAGAGCGCCAGCACGAGCGCGTGCGGCGGCAGCGTCCGCGGCGGCAGGACGTCGATGTTCTTCCACGCGTAGCTGAGGAAGATCTCCGCGTCGAGCAGCGAGTCGAGCACGCGGTAGAGCTGGACGACCCCGCTCGACACGGTCAGCCAGTTGAGGATGCCGCCGAAGGCGACGAGGCCGACGCGGTCTTTCTCGCGGATGTAGTGACCCACCAGCGAGCCCGCGGCCTGCACGGCGAGGTCGAGCGTTCCGCTCGCGCCGCGCCTGGCTTCCGCGAAGGTGTCGAGGAAGATCACGACATCCGCGTTGCGCTCCGGGTGCGTCTCGTTCACCCACGGCTCGCCGCGGCGGGCGGTCGCGCGCCAGTTGACGCGGCGGACGCGGTCTCCCGGGACAAAGGGCCGCAGGTCGGCGAACTCGATCCCCTCACCCCGCGAGCGCGGCGTCTGCATCCCGGCGAACGTCTGCGTCTCGAGCGGGCGCAACAGCTTTTCCAGCTCGTCGCCGCGCGGGTAGATCTTCAGCGGCCGCCGGAGGTCGAGCCTCTGCTCGAAGGCGAGCAGCCCGAACCGGTCCTGGACGCGAAGCAGCAGCTCGCCGACCAGGTAGGCGCCCCAGTGCGAGCAGCGGAGGGGAAGCTCGATCTCGGGCCGATCGTCCCAGTCGAGGTGCCGGCGCTGGGGGTTCTCGCCGAGCGAGTCGACGCCGTCCGGGAGGTCGAGCAGCAGCTCGAGCCCCGGCACGGCCGACTCCGCCGCGAGCTCGAGATGTGCGGTGACCTCCTCGCCCTCGACCTGGCGCTCGCGGTCGAGCTCGAGCCACGCCCGCACGCGAGGCGGCTCGGCCAGCGAGAGCCCGGCGGCAAGGACGACCGCGAACGGCGCAGCGAGCGCGGCCAGCTCCGGCCGACCGAGCACGAGCGCCGTGAGCAACCCGGTACCGGCGAGCGCGGCGTACGCCCCGAGCTTCGGCGTCGCCGCGCGGGTCACTCCGCGGCCGGCTCGGGCGCCGCCTCGGGCTCCGGCTCGGCCTTCGGCGTCGGAACGCGGTCGAGCAGCTCCTGCACGATGTCGTCGGGGCGCAGCCGCTGCACCCAGAGCTCGGGCCTCAATGCGAGCCGGTGGGCGAGCGCGGGCACGGCGACCGACTTCACGTCGTCGGGCGTCACGTAGTCACGACCGTCGATCGCAGCACGGCAGCGGGAGAGCTTCAGCAGCGCGAGCGAGCCGCGCGGGCTCGCGCCGACCTGTACGCCGTTTGCCGTCCGCGTCGCCGCGACCAGGTCCACCATGTACATCCCGACGCTGCGGTCTACGTGCACCTGCTCGACCGCCCGCTGCATCTCGAGCAGCTCGTCCCGGCCGACCACCGGCTCCAGCTCGATGTCGTCCACGGTCCGCTCGAGCCGGCGCTCGAGCACCTCCCACTCCTGCTCGCGCTCCGGGTAGCCGACGCCGAGCCGCAGCAGGAAGCGGTCGAGCTGCGCCTCCGGGAGCGCGTAGGTCCCCTCGTACTCGATCGGGTTCTGCGTCGCCAGCACGAGGAACGGCGGCGCGAGCAGGTGCGTCGTCCCCTCGATCGTCACCTGCCGTTCCTGCATCGCCTCGAGCAGCGCCGCCTGCGTCTTCGGCGGGGCGCGGTTGATCTCGTCGGCGAGGAGAAGGTTGGTGAAGATCGGCCCCGGCCGGAACTCGAAGTCGGCCTCGCGCTGGTTGTAGATCGACGCGCCGGTCACGTCGGACGGCATCAGGTCCGGGGTGAACTGAATACGGGTGAAGCCGATGCTCGTCACCTGCGCGAAAGCGCGCGCGATCATCGTCTTCGCCAGGCCGGGGAAGTCCTCGATCAGCACGTGGCCGTCGGCCAGCATCCCCAGCAACACGAGCTCGAGCGCGTCGCGCTTGCCGACGATCGCGCGCTCGACCTCGTCCAGGATCGCGTTCGCGCGGCGGTAGACGACGTCGACGTTCACAGCGCTTCCAGCGCCTCGACCACTCGGCGCAGTTCGGCGGGCGGGATGCCCCCGGCATGACGGTTGGAGGGCGGCGGCCGGTCCGGGCGGACGAGCTCCCAGAGCTCCTCGTCGAGCACGCCCTCGGCGTCCTCGAGCCGCACGCCGCGGGTGGCCAGCCGCAGCTCGGCGATCTCGCGCAACTGCGGCCGCAGCCGCGCATGGAGGTCGAACGCCGTCGACGACGCCATCGTGAGCTCCCGCTCGATCCGTTCGAGCTGCGGCGGGCGCTGCGGCGGCTCGACCTCGCGCTCGAGCGCGGCGGCGATCTCGGGGACGTCCTCGAGCGGATACGCGTCGCGCAGTAGGAGCACGACGTCCACGATTGCGATTCCGCCGACCGCCAGGATGAAGATGTCAAGCTCCAGCTCGAACCAGCCGGGCGCGAGCAGCCGCGCAAGGCCGAGGACGACCGCGGCGAGCGCCGTCAGGAAGAGCCACGCGAGGGCGAGCCGCTTCACGCGGCTACCGCCGTGTCGGCGCTCAGCTCCGCGCGGAGGCCTTCCAGCGCAGCGATCGCGTCGTCTTTCATTCCCGCATTGACGGTGTGCGGGCTGAACCGCGCGCGCTCGTAGAGCTCGGTAAGCCGGCGGACGGCGAAGGAGCTGACCTGCAACCGGGCGAGCACCCGCTCGACGTACTGCTGCGGCGTCTCCGCCTCCTCGCGCGGGACCTGGTGGGCCGCGAAGAGCTTCTCCATCCGCGCGTAGG
>JBEVNN010000218.1:0-6696 GCA_040508095.1 Gaiellaceae bacterium | reverse complement strand
CTTGCGGCCGAGCTGCCCTTCACGCTGCATCTCGAGCAGCCGCTCCGGCGGCGCCATCCGCTCCTCGCCGAGCGCGCCGTGGAGCGCCTCGGAGGCGTGGACGTGCACGTCGACGCCGATCAGGTCGATCAGCGCGCAGGGCCCGATCGGCCAGTTCGCGCCGAACCGCATCGCTCGATCGACGTCGTCGGGGCTGACGCGCGCCTCGTCAAGGACGCGCACGCAGTCGTTCAGCAGCGGGATCAGGATCCGGTTGACGATGAAGCCGGGCGTGTCGTTGCACGCGACCGGCTCCTTGCCGAGGGCTTGCGCGAAGGCATAGGCGGCGTCGAACGACTCGTCGCTGGTGTGCGCCGTGCGGACGACCTCGACGAGCGGCAGCACCGGCGCCGGGTTGAAGAAGTGCAGCCCGACGACGCGCTCCGGGGTCGCGGTGGCGTCGGCGATCTGCGTCACCGAGAGCGCCGAGGTGTTCGTGGCGAGGATCGCAGGCGGCGGCAGGATGCGGTCGAGCTCGCCGAAGAGCTCGCGCTTGACGTCGAGGTCCTCGAACGCGGCCTCGATCACGAGCTGGCAGCCCGCCAGGTCGGCGAGCTCGGTGGTGAGGCTCAGGCGCCCTAGGGCCGCGTCCTTCTCGTCCTGCGTGAGGCGTTCCTTCTCGACCCCGCGCGTGAGGTAGTGGTCGATGCGCCCGCGCGCGGTCTCGCCGAGCTCGAGCGTCACGTCGCGGCCGACGACCTCGAGGCCGGACTGCAGGCAGACCTGCGCGATCCCGGCACCCATCGTGCCGAGCCCGACCACGCCGACCCGAGAGATCTCCACGGCGCGCGATCCTATGCGCTCGGCGCGCCGGCTTCACCCGGGCGCGTGAACATTTTCCCCCGGGGGCCTTCGGCCCTAGCCCCCGGTTTCGACAGTACCGGCGAAATCATCACCGGTGTGTGTCGGCTTCGTGCCGAGAGTGTGACTTCTGGGCGAGCACCCACATGAAGCGCACCAGGCCGTGCCCGGGCTCCTCGAAGGGGACGATCCTCGCCTCCACCGCGTCGAGGCCGGCGTCCCGCAGCAGGCAGTGGTTCGTCGGCTCGTCGAACGACGCGAAGAACATCGGCGCGCCCAGCCAGTCGGGGTCGACCTCGTCCTCGGCGGCCGCCGTACCCATGGTGGCGAGCAGCCATCCGCCTGGGCGCAGCCACGCCGCGATCCGCTGCAGCAGCGACGCCTGCTCCGCCCGTGGAACGTGGCCGAGCATGAAGAGCGAAACGATCCCTTCGATCGTCGCGGCCTCCAGCTCGAGGCTCGTTGCGTCGGCCAGCTCGAACCGGGCGCCCGGCATCGCCGCCCTCGAGCGCTCGATTTGAACCGGCGAGAGGTCGACGCCGAGGTACTCGTAGCGCTCCGCAAGCACCCGCGTCGCCGGGTTGTCGCCGCCGCAGCCGAGCTCGAGCACGCGCGCGCCTGTGGGCACCCGCTCGACGAACTTCGCGAGCCACGCGCCGACCGGCGTCTCGAAGCTCGCCGCCCACGCCGCGTAGCGATCCGCGATCGCGTCGTACCCCGCGCGGACGATCTCCTTGGGCTCGTCTACAGGCGCTCCACCACGGTGGCGATCGCCTGGCCGAAGCCGATGCACATCGTGGCGACGCCGTACCGCTCGCGGCGGCGCTCGAGCTCGTTCAGCAGCGTCGCGGTGACCCGCGCACCCGTCGCGCCGAGCGGATGGCCGAGCGAGATGCCGCCGCCGTTCGGGTTCACGTCCGCCCAGCGCTCCTCGAGCCCGCTGTCGCGCATGAACTGCAGCGCGACGGAAGCGAAGGCCTCGTTCACCTCCACCACGGCGATGTCGTCCCACGCGAGCCCGGCGCGGCGGAGTGCGCGCGAGCACGCCTCGGGAGTGCCGTACAGCATCAGCCGCGGGTCGACGCCGACGAGCCCGAACGCGACGTACCGCGCCCGCGGCTCGAGCCCCAGGCGCGAACAGGCGGCCTCACTCGCGACGAGCACGGCGGCGGCGCCGTCGCAGATCTGGCTCGAGTTCCCGGCGGTCACCTTGCCTTCCGGCAGGAACGCCGGCTTCAGCGCCGCCAGCGCCTCCGGAGACGTGTCGGCACGCGGGGTCTCGTCGACGCCGAAGAGCACGCCCGTGTGCGGGTTCGACACCTCGACCGTCACTACCTCGCGCTCGAACCTTCCCTCCTCGATCGCGGCGAGCGCGCGCCGGTGCGACTCGTACGAGTACGCGTCGAGCTCCTCGCGCGACAGGCCCCACTCCTCGGCGATCAGCTCCGCCGAGATGCCCTGCGGGACGATCTCGAAGCGCTCGAGCAGCGTGTCCGAGAGATCGCCGCCGCTCGAGCCCATCGGAACGCGCGACATCGACTCGACCCCGGCCGCGACCACGACGTCGAGCTGGCCCGACGACACCGCTGAGGCCGCGTTGAACGCCGCCTGGAGCGAGGAGCCGCACTGGCGGTCGACGGTCGAGCCGGCGACGGACTCCGGCCACCCGGCCACGAGTGCCGCCATCCGCGCGATGTTCCAGCCCTGCTCGCCGACCTGCGAGACGCAGCCCATCTGCACGTCCTCGACCTCACCCGGATCGAGCCCGTTGCGCTCCACGAGGGCGTTCAGCACCTGCCCTGCGAGCTCGTCGGCGCGCAGCGACGCGAGGGTCCCGTTCCGCTTCCCGATCGGCGAGCGGACGGCGTCGACGATGAACGCGTCGGTCACTGCGACACAGCGTAGAGACGCCATGAACCCGGGACGCCTTTCAGCTCGTGCTCGCCGCGGTCCTCGAACTCGAGCCCTGCGCCTGCAACGAGGTCCTTGACCGTCTGCGAGACAAGCACTTCCCCTCCCCCAGCGAGCGCGGAGACGCGCGCGCCAATCACCACGGCGAGCCCTGCAACCTTGCCCTCGTGCAGCTCGCACTCGCCAGTGTGCACGCCGGCCCGTACCTCGAGGCCAAGCTCGCTCATCTCATCGACGATCGCGCGGGCACAGCGAATTGCCCGCGCCGGACCGTCGAACGTTGCGAAGAACCCGTCTCCGGCCGTGTCTTTCTCCTCGCCGCGGTAGCGCGTGAGCTCGCGGCGCACTGCGGAGTGGTGCCGCTCGATGAGCTCGCGCCAGGATCGGTCACCGAGCTCGGCGGCCCGCTGCGTCGAGTCGACGATGTCCGTGAAGAGGATCGTCGCGAGCACGCTCTCGGGCACCTCGGGAATCTCCTCGCCCGCCACGAAGTGCTCGACCTCGTCCGGGATCTCTCGCGAGAGGAAGATCGCGAAGCGGTCTCTGCCCGACACGCGCATGAGCCGGGCGTCTCGGATCTGTCGCGCGACGTCTCGTGCGTGTTCTTCGGCGTCGCGTGTTAGGTCCAGAGGCGCATCCTTCCGGTAGAGCACAAGCGTTGGGACGCGTACCGAGGGAAGTACGTTGCGGAGGTCCGTCTCGACCCAGGCCCGGTTCAACGCATAGGCCACGGCCGGACTCGCCCCCACGCGCAGCCAGTTGGCGAACCACTCCCGCTCCTCCGGGTCCGCATAGAGGGACGGTGCACCCTGCTCGAGAAGCTCGTCGGCGAACTCCCGCGTGCCCCACTCGTCGCGCAAACCTGCGAGCGCGTCGAGGGCCGCCTCGCTCTCGAGAGCCGGATCATGTGCAACGGGGTGAAAGAGCACAAGCGCCCGGGTGCGCTCCGGGTACGTCGCGGCGTAGAGCGCGGCCATCGAGCAGCCGTCGTGCGAGCCCAGCAGGACGGTGTTCGTCGAGCCCACCGCATCGAGGACGGCGCGCACGTCGTCCATACGCGTCTCCAGAGACGGAAAGTGGCCCCCGACGTCCGACAGGCCGGTCCCGCGCTTGTCGAACAGGATCAGCCGGAACGTTCGCGCGAGCCGTTCGTAGAAGGTGCGCCAGTGCGGTGACTCCCAGCCGTAAACGAGGTTGGAGATGTAGTCCGGGACGTAGATCAGGTCGACGTCGCCGTCGCCGACCACCTGGTAGGCAATCGAGACGCCGCCGCTGCGTGCGTAGCGGATATCGAGCGCCACGTGGGTCAGTATTCCTAGACTTGCGCCGTGGCCACAACCGTCGCGGACCGGAAGCTCTTCGTCGCCGGCGACTGGATCGAGACCGGCGACTGGATCGAGGTGCGCTCGCCGTACTCCGGCGAGGTCGTCGATCGCGTCGCGAAGGGCGGCGCCGAGGAGACCAGGCGCGCGATCGACGCCGCGGAGCAGGCGCTCCACGACCCACTCCCCGCGCACAAGCGGGCCGAGATCCTGGTCAAGGTCGTCGCCGGGATCGCGCGGCGCCACGACGAGATCGCGCGGCAGATCTCCGACGAGGCCGGCAAGCCGCTGAAGGCCGCTCGCATCGAGGCCTCGAGGGCGATGTCGACCTACACGTTCGCCGCCGTCGAGGCGCGCAAGCTCGCGGGCGAGATGGTCCCGATGGACGCAGCGCAGGCCGGTGAGGGCAAGCTCGCCTTCACGTTGCGGCGACCGATCGGCGTCGTCGGCGCAATCTCGCCGTTCAACTTCCCGCTCAACCTCGTCGCGCACAAGCTCGCGCCCGCCCTCGCCGCGGGCTGCCCCGTCGTCCTGAAGCCCGCGACGCAGACGCCGCTCTCGGCGCTCCTGCTTGCGGAGCTCGAAGACGAGGCGGGCCTGCCGCCGGGCTGGCTGAGCGTCGTCGTCGGCCCTTCGGCCGAGATCGGCGACGTGCTCGTCGAGGACGAACGCGTGAAAGCGATCACCTTCACGGGCTCGGGCGCGGTCGGCTGGGGGCTGGCCGCCCGCGCGGCCAGGACGAAGGTCAACCTCGAGCTCGGCACTGCGACCCCGGTGATCGTCACCGCGGATGCCGACATCGAGGCGGCCGCCACGGCGATGGCCGCCCACGCCTTCTCCTTCGCGGGCCAGAGCTGCATCTCCGTCCAGCGGCTCTACGTCGAGCGGCCGGCCTACGAGCGGTTCGTCGAGGCCTTCGTGCCGAAGGTCGAAGCGCTGAAGGTCGGCGACCCCGCCGACGAGGAGACCGACGTCGGGCCGGTGATCGACGAGGACGCCCGCGAACGAATCCTGGAATGGATCGCCGAGGCCCGCGACGGCGGCGCCGAGATCCTCGCCGGCGGCGAGGAACGGGACGGCCTGATCGCACCGACGGTGATCGCCGGCGCCTCCCCCGAGCTGAAGGTGAGCTGCGAGGAGGTCTTCGGGCCGGTGGTCACGGTGAACGCTTTCGACTCGCTCGACGAGGCGATCGAGCTGGCAAACTCGACGCGCTACGGGCTGCAAGCAGGGATCTTCACCAGCCGTCTCGACACGGCGATGCGCGCGGGCCAGGAGCTCGAGTTCGGCGGCGTGATCGTCAACGAGGCGCCGACGTTCCGCGCCGACCAGATGCCCTACGGCGGCGTCAAGGACTCCGGCAACACCCGCGAAGGCCCGGCCTACGCCGTGCGCGAGCTCACGGAAGAGCGGCTCGTCGTCATCAATCTCTAGCGATGATCGGTCTTGCCATAGCCCTCGTCGTGATCGGGATCGTCTGGGGGTTCGTGATCCCATGGGTCGGCATCGTGCTCGGGGTGGTCGGCCTTCTCCTCTTCATCGCGCTGGTGGCAGGTTTCGGCCGGGGCGCGGCGGACGAAGGCCGCTACTAGGACGCGCCGGGCCCGCTGCTAGACTCGCGCCGCTCGTGGCGCGTTTTTCCCTGCTAAACCGCGTACGCAGGCGGTCCAGCGACGGCTCCGCCGCGAGCCCTCAGCCCATGCTTCGGCGGGCGCCCTCGCCCGGGGCGCTCAGGCGGGAGCGGCGGGCGATCGTGAAGGCGCGCGAGGAGCGGATCCGGAACCTCGGCGGGCTCACGCTCGAGATGTACCGGCGCTCGAGCTTCCGCGACCAGCTGCTGATCGAGCAGTGCCGCGAGATCGTCGCGCTCGAGGAACGGCTTTCCGAGCTCGACTCGATGCTCGAGGCCGTGGCGACCGCGCGCCGCGCCCCGAAGACGTGCGAGTGCGGAGCCCCGGTCCCGTGGGGGTCGCACTTCTGCGCGAACTGCGGGCGGCCCGTCGGCGCGGAGCCAGTCATCGCCTGCGAAGGCTGCGGCCATCCGCTCCCCGCGGACGCGAGCTTCTGCGCCAGCTGCGGCCGGCAGGTCGAGACCAGCGAGGCCGAGGCGCGGCCCGAGCTCCCGCCGCCGCAACAGGTCGACGACACGGTTCTCCACTCGGCCGAGCAGCAGGAGCGCTAGATGGCCGGACGCGAGGACGAGCGGCGCTGTCCGCGCTGCGCAGCGCCGTACGCCGAGGACCAGGAGTACTGCCTCGAGTGCGGCGAGCGGATCCCCGCCGCGCCAGGGCTGACGACGCGACTCGGCAACCGCTGGCGTCGCCGCGTTGGCTGGTACCCAGGCGACTGGATCTGGCCGGCGCTGCTCACGCTGGTCGTGGCGGTCGTCGCGGGGTTGCTCTCCGCGATCTTCCTGGCCGACGAGTCGAGCTCCGCGGGCGGCACTCTCGTCCGCACCCTGGAGCGGCCCTCGACCGAGCCGCAGCGACAGGCGCCTCTCGAGCCGACGATCACCGCTCCCACGACAACGACCGCGACGACCGGCACGACGCCGCGGAAGCCTCCGCCTCCTTCCCGGAAGGCGGCGCTCGTCTTCTGGCCGGCCGGGAAGGGTGGCTGGACG
>JBEVNN010000174.1:0-4066 GCA_040508095.1 Gaiellaceae bacterium | reverse complement strand
CGGCGACCGGTGGCTCGACCTTGCGACCGGCACCGGCGCGATCGCGGAGCGTGCGGCCTCCGCGGGCGCATCTGTCACCGGCATCGACCTTGCGCCGGCGCTGATCGAGACCGCGAAGGAGCGCGCCGCAGAGAAGGGGCTCGACATCGACTACCGGGTCGGCGACGCCGAGCGGCTCGACCTCCCGGATGCGAGCTTCGACAAGGTTTCGTCGGCGCTCGGGATCATGTTCGCACCCGACCACGAGGCGGTCGCGCGCGAGCTCGCCCGTGTGACGGCGCCAGGCGGGAAGCTCGCCCTCGCGAACTGGACCCCGGCGGGCGGCCTCGGGAGGATGTTCAAGGTGATGGCCCCGTACCAGCCGGCGCCGCCTCCGAGCAGCCCCTTCGACTGGGGCGACGAGCCGCGCGTGCGCGAGCTGCTGGGCGACGACTTCGAGCTCGAGATCGAGGAGCACGTCTCGACGCTGCGCATGCCGTCCGCGGAGGCCTACTGGGAGCTCTTCTCGACGAGCTACGGCCCGACCAAGACGCTCGCGGAGGCGATCGGTGACCGCCGGGAGGAGCTCCACCGCGACTGGGTCGAGTTCTTCGACACGAACTACAGCGAGAACGGCGAGATCGCGCACACGCGCGAGTACCTGCTCGTGTCCGGCATCCGCCGCTGATCAGACGGCGGCGAGGACGCCGTCCAGCGGGCGCGGCACGGCCGCGAGGTCCAGCGCCTCGACGAGGTAACGGGCGTAGCGGATCTTGCGGCTGCCGCCGCTGCCCAGCCAGCGGTGCAGCTGCTCCTCAGTGTGTCGCTCTCGCCACTCCGGCTGCTTCTGGAGCGTGCGGAACGACGCGAGGTCGCCGTGCGCCTCCGCCACGCGCAGTACCTCGTCAGCACCGACTGCGCGGATCAGCTCGGCCTCGAGGTCGGGCTCGCAGGTGAAGAAGCCGAGCCGCTCGAGACCGTCGCGCGTGAGATCGCTGCCGCGGTCGGCCCGCTCGAGCGCGCGGCGGAACTCCGGCTCCTCGGCGGCGTCGCAGAGACCGGCGAGCTTGACGTCGGGGCCGTAGAGGCCGAGGAAGCGGCCGATCGCCTGTGCTCCGCCGATCGGCACGATGACCACGCCCTCCGTCTCGAGGTTCCGTTCGCGACGCTCGGCGAGCGTCTCGACGGCTACCGCGTCGCTCGTCCCCTCGACGAGGATGACCGCGCGTGGGGGAGTTGGCGTTGACGGCGCAGCCTGCACGCCGTAATGCTGCCCTGCTGATGGCGAGCGAGCGGCAACAACGGAAGGCCGAGGCGTTCGAGGCGCTCCACGAGGGGGAGCCCTTCGTGATTCCGAACCCGTGGGACGCGGGCTCGGCACGGGCGCTCGAGGCGCTCGGCTTCCCTGCGCTCGCGACGACCAGCTCGGGGTTTGCCTTCTCGCTCGGCCGACCCGACGGCGGCGTCACGCTCGACGAGGTCGCGGCACACGTCGCCGCTCTCGACGCGGCCATCGGGCTGCCGATCTCGGTCGACCTCGAGGATGGCTTCGGGCCCGAGCCGGAGGAAGCCGCCCGCGCGGTCACGCGAGTGGCCGAGGCCGGCGCGGTCGGTGGCTCGATCGAGGACTACGACAGGAGCGGGCGGATCTACGAGTGCGGGCACGCTGCCGAGCGCGTCGCGGCAGCCGCCGACGCCGTCGCGAAGCTCGACTTCCCCTTCATGTTGGCCGGACGCGCCGAGAACCACATCCGCGGCAACCCCGATCTCGACGACACGATCGGACGCCTCCAGGCGTACGAGGCCGCGGGGGCGGACGTGCTCTATGCGCCCGGTCTGCGCACGGTCGACGAGATTCGCACGGTCTGTGATGCGGTCTCGAGGCCGGTCAATGTGCTCGCGGTGCCCTCGCTCTCGTTCGAGGAGATCGCCGCTGCCGGAGCGCAGCGCGTCAGTGTCGGCGGCGCGCTCACGTGGGTCGCTGCGAAGGCGTTCGCGCACGCGGCGACGGCGATCCGCGACCGAGGCGACTTCTCGGCGCTGACCGCGCGGGTACCGCTCGACGAGTGGCTCGGCACGTAACCGTCCTCGGTTCAGCTCCCCCGCCGCACAGCCGATAACCCATCCATGGATCGAACCGATTTTCCGTGGCGCCCGCTGGGCGCGGTGCTGGTCGACGAGGGACTGGTGTCGCGCCGGGAGCTCGAGCACGCGCTCGCCGAGCAGCGCGAGACCGGAAGGCTGCTCGGGCAGATCTTGGTCGGCCGCGGGCTCGTGAGCGGAAGCGAGCTCGCCCGCAGCCTCGCCCGGCAGCACGGCGTCGAGGTGCGGCCGGCGCACGAAAGCGAGCACCGACGTGCACAAGCCGCGCCGGAGTCGGCACAGCCTCCCGAGACGGGTCCCTGGCGTTCGCTCGGCATGCTGCTGTCGCAGAAAGGGCTCGTGGCGCCATCCGCGTTGCAGCGCGCGCTCGCGGAGCAGCGCGAGCAACCGCACCGTCGTCTCGGCGAAATCCTGGTCGGATACGGCGACCTTTCCGCGCCGACGCTTGCCGCTGTGCTCGCCGAGCAGCACGGGGTCACAGTAGAGAGACCGCTCGTCGCCGACGCGGCTCCGGCTACCGAGTCGGTGGGCCCAAGCTACGAGGTCCGTGAACTCGACCACGCGGGCCCGAGGCATTCCCCGCGGGTTGTCTACGTTGGCGCGAGCCTGCTGGACGCCGCAGACTTCGCTTGCGACTACGTCGACCGCGAACAGCCGCCGGCGGTCGAGATCCACCGGCGCGACGGGCGAGTGACCGAGACGGTCTGGACGTACAGCAGCCAGCGCGCGGCCGCCACAGCCTCGTCAGATCGCAGCCTCGTCGAGACGTTCGGCTTTGACCCCACGCGCTGGGGCCGGTCAGCCTGAGTCCCGTTTTCGAGAGGGGAGCGGGCTCTGACCCCGCGGCCCACGCTCACCGCCAGCTCGGCGAAGCCGCGTCGAAGTCGCTCGTCAGGCGCCTGACGTCGGTGCCGTCCGTGCGAAGGGTGTAGATGTCCGACGCGGCCGTCCCCGCGGCCTGCGCGCCGACGACGAAGCGAGTCCCGTCGGGCGACCAGCCGAGCGACGTCACTCGCTCGAACGGCAAATGCACCCTCTGCGTCGAGGCGCCGCTCACGATCACAGCCGTCGTGAAACCTTCGAGGTACGCGAGCCGGCCGTCCGCCGCCCAGGCCGGCGAGGCGACCTCACCTTCCGCGAGCTCCTGCCGATCGCTCCCGTCGGGCTTCGCGGTCCACAGTGAGGTCGGGTTCGTCCCGACGTCGATCCACGCGACCCGCGCTGGCCCCCAGGAGGACGCGTAGCCGGAGAGGTGGAGGTTCATCGGCGTCCCGCCGGCGGCCGGCACGGTGAACAGCGTGGGCTGGAAGTTCGCGCCCGCCCGCGTGAACATGATCCGCGTCCCGTCCGGCGACCAGCTCGGCGCGATCTCCGACTCGTAGCTCGTCTCGTTGCCTGGGACAAGGAGGTGCGCGTTGCCGCCGTCGGCGTCGGCGACCCAGATCGACCCGGGGCAGCCCTTGCAGGTCAGCTCACGGAAGTCGAAGCGCGTGTACGCGATGTGTGTGCCGTCCGGCGACCAGCTCGGCCCGTAATACTGCTTGTCGCCGTCGGTCAGCTTCGTGAGCGCTGTTCCGTCTGTGGCAACGGCGTACAGGTCGTTCGGCGGCTCGGGGCAGTAGCTCTCGAAGACCAGGGACTTGCGACCGGGGACGAACTGCAGCGACTGCACCGCCGCCCGTGGGCCACCGTCGTCGAAGCAGCCGCGCACGAGGCCGTATGTCTGCGCCCGCGAGCCCGAGATCCGGACGACGCTGACGGCGAACTGTGAGCCGTGCTTTGACGTCTCGACGACGAAGCGGCCGTCGGCAGAGCGGGTGCCGAAGTAGCGGTTCGAAACGCGGGTCACGCGACCGGTGCGGATGTCGACCGCGATCGGCCGGTTGATGAAGACGACGACCCGTCGCGAGTCGGCCCAGACCATCCCCGTGCGCCGGCGGGCGAGCCCCTTCAGCCGCTTGCGCAGGAGAACACGACCCGCGCT
>JBEVNN010000133.1:0-4188 GCA_040508095.1 Gaiellaceae bacterium | reverse complement strand
GCTGTGGATCCGAGCGCAGGCCCTCGTAAACCTCGAGCATCAGCTCCAGGCGGGCGAAGCAGCGCCTGTCGGCGCACTCGCACAGGAACGGGACCGGGAAGCGCCAACCCTGCTTGCGCGCCAGGTCGGCGATTTCCTCGTTCGCTCTGCGAAAGACATCTTCCGTCTGCAAGCGGTCTCCCCGACGTGTCTGTTGCTCAGAGGACCTTCCCCGGTCGCCAACTCCGAACCTTGCAACGCCAGGCGCTGCGGCAGACAATCGCCCGGTGGGAGCGCGGGAGGAGCGCCTCGGGGCCAACGAAGCCCTCTTTCGGGAGGTGAACGAGCGCGTGGCCGAGGTCGCCGAGCAATTCCTCGCCGGCGAGACCCCAGCCACGGTCAACTTCAGCTGCGAGTGCGGTGACCTGGCTTGTACGGAGCAGGTCGCGATGACCGTGGACGAGTACGAGGCAGTGCGCGCCAAGGCGACCCAGTTCGCCGTGGCGCCGGGCCATGAAATTCCCGACATCGAGCGCGTCGTGGCGCGGCAGCCAACCTACTTCGTGGTCGAGAAGCAGGATCCCGACGCGGAAGAGGTCGCCCGCGAGACGGATCCGCGGACGTAAACGCCGGAGGCCCGCGCGGTCACGCGTCGCTCACTGCGCCTGTGGAAGGGAGGGGAGGCTCCCTGGCGCAGGAACCTCCCCTCCCAGTTGCTGCTTAGATCAAGGAGCGGTGTAGGCCCAGGTTGCGTCCACGAACGTGTCCCCGACCTGCGACGCGTCCCACTTCAGCTTGAAGCCGTACTTGCTCGCCCCGGTGCCGAAGAGCACCGAGTAGCCGGCGAGGTTGAACGCGTGATCCGCGCCGGAGACGTAGATGCAGACCTTGCCCGGCGGGGCTGTCGGGTTCTCCGGCGTCCCGGTGCAGCCGGGGTTCGTATCGGTCGTGGTCGGCGCCGTCTGCCCACCGGCGTTCTGCCAGTGCAGGACGTTGACGAAGACGTCGTCGTCCGAGAGGCCAACTGGCGCGGACATCGGCATCGTCATGTCGACACCGAAGTCGCTGGCCGTGTTGTCGAAGGCGTGGTAGTCCGCCCCGATCGCGCCGCGCAGCGTCTTCCCGTGCAGAACCGGCTGCAGCGCGGATAGCCCTGGCGGGCCCGTGTCGCCCTTGGGGCCTTGCGGGCCGCGAGGCCCGGTCAGGCCGCGAGGGCCGCGAGGCCCACGCTTCCCGCGCGGAAGCTGCCCGTTCTTGAAGTCCTTCTTCAGCAGCGAGTGGTTGATTACCGGGCGAGTTCCCACGCTATTCGCGGGAAGCGTCGTCGCTGCGATTGCGGCGCGTCCCGGTCGCTGAGCCCCGCGCTCGGCGCAAGAACCAACGTGCAACGGGATCCGTAGTAAAAGCCGGGCGGCCGGACAACCCACCGGGGACTGGCGGCGGTCAACCCCGCAGTGGTGGGGGAAGGTCGCCCGGCTTAGCTCCAGAGTCGCACTCCGAGTGGCGCTGCGCTAGCTGGCCATCGGGGGAGTTTGCAGCCGTTTGCACCCGACTGCCGTGTGTCCAGTCTAAAAAGAGCCGAGCGACCTGATCGGCTTGAAGCGCCCTAAGACTCTCTTAGGACGTGCGGACCGATGGAGGGGCCGCTCGACTCCCGTCTCCTAGATGCGGCGCAGTGCCCAAACTGACGGGGCCGAGCCTGACCGACCAAGGCATCGTCGTGGTTCAACCCGAGAAGCAGGCGAGGTCGGCGAAGAGCGGCAGGGCGACCGGTTGCGCGCTCGTGCCCCCGAAGCGCGCTTGCCAGACTGCCGCAGTCAGACCCCTGCCGCGACGTCAGAATTTCCGCTGCGCATCCGCCTTAAACGTCCTCCACGACCAGCACCGGTTACAAGAAAGCGCAGCCCACTTTTGAATCTGGGTTGCGGCTAGGCGTCTTCGACTACGAGCACCGGCGGCTGGGCCAGCGCTCGCGTCCGGGACGCGAGCGCCTTCCGACGGGGTATCTACAGGGTGAATGCGGCATCGCCTTGGGATCGCGGGGGTGATTCTCGGCACGCTGGCCTGCTCCGGAAGTGCGGTCGGGAGCGTCAACCAGGTGCCTCGCCTGCTCCTGCCCGACCTCGACCAGCGGCCGCCGCTCGCGGTTGCTGTTCGCCGCGGCGGCCCGCCGAGTCACCATCCGCTGCTCGTGTTCACGTCGAGCGTGGAGAACGTGGGGTACGGCCCGCTGCTCGTCGAAGGTCGCCGCGCGACGCTGCGCGCGCGGACGATGCGCGCCACGCAGCTCGTTCAGCTGCGCGGAGGAGGGGTCCGGCGGATCGACGGAGTGGGTCGCCTGCGCTACAACGTCAGCCCCTCCCACAGCCACTGGCACCTGCAGCCGTTCGAGCGCTACGAGCTGAGGACGCTGGACGGGACGCAGATCGTGCGCGACCACAAGAGCGGCTTCTGCCTGACGAGCGACCACCGATCGCCCCTCCCTGCCCAGGGGCACGCGGCCTCCCGGCCGCTCCAAGGGAGCGACTGCGCCCGGAACAAGCGTCGCGCGAAGCGGCTGCTGGAGGGGATCGCGGTCGGCTGGGGCGACATCTACATTCCTGCGAAGGAGGGCCAGTCGATCGACCTCGTCGGCTACACCCCGGGTGAGTACGACCTTGTCCACCGCGTCAACGTCGGCCGGGTGTTGCGCGAGACCAGGTACGCGAACGACGCTTCCTCGGTGCGGATCAGGCTGACCGCGCCGCCGACGCCCGGCGGCCTCCCCGGGGTCGTGGTGCTGAAGACGTGCGAGACCGGGGTCCGCTGCTAGCTCTCCATTCGCGCTAGCTAGCGTTCTCGAGGTGTGGAAGCCGCTCCTCGCCGGCGCCGTGGCGCTCGCTGCCGGCGCGACGGCGTGCTCCAGCGGGTCGGTCTCCAAGAGCGGGCTGACGGTGGGGGTCGAGAACCCTCCGCCGCCCCCGCGCGGCGCGCTCGTGCTCGGGGGCGAGTCCGGGTCGCGCGCGGTCGCGCTCGCGGTCACGCCGCGACGGCTGACGGCGACGGTGCTCTCACCCGGCGGTGGGCCGCTTTCCGGGTTGAAGGTCTCCTTCTTGGCCGGCTCTCGGATCGTTCAGGCGCACCCGTGCGGGGCGGGCTGCTACTCGGCCCGGGCGCCGCGCGCGTCGCGCGTCGTGGTGCGTCCGAGCGGCAGCAAGCCGGTCGTCTTCGATCTGCCTGCGAAGCCGCGGCCCGGCACCGCGATCGTCGCTCGGGCCGCCCGCGTGACGCGAGCGTTGAAGAGCCTCGTGTACGTCGAGTCGCTGCGCTCGGGGCCCAAGGGCGGCCTGCTGACGACGTGGGAGCTTCAGGCCCCGGACGAGCTCGAATACCGGATCCGCGGCGGCGCCTCGGCGATCGTGCTCGGCGAGCGGCGCTGGGACCGCGATCGGGTCGGCGCTCAGTGGCGCCGCTCGCAGCAGCTTCCCGCGCTCCGCGTCCCGCAGCCCGCGTGGGGTTCGCTCGCGACGAACGCCTACGTCCTGCGCGAAGGGCGTGTCGACGGACGGCCGGTCTGGGTGGTCTCGTTTGCGAACCCCAACACACCGGCCTGGTTCACCGCGTGGGTCGACCGGAGCACGTATCGACCGCTCCGCCTGCACATGACCGCCGCGGCGCACTTCATGACCCACCGCTACCTCGAGTTCGACCGGCCGCTGGCGATTCGCCCGCCCAGGTAGAACTCCGGACATGGCGATGTTCCATGTCGTCCTTCGTCAGGCGGGGCCGCAGTGGTTGCCCGGGAGGTCGCTCGAGGAGCAGACCGGCTGGCAGGAGCATGCCGAGTACATGGACGCGCTCGTGGAGGAGGGGTTCATCGTCCTGGGCGGGCCGGTGTCGGACGACGGGCGCGTCGTGCACGCGGTCGAGGCCGAGTCGGAGGACGCGGTCCGCGCAACCTGGGCGCGCGACCCCTGGAGCGAGACGCACCTCGTGGTCGACTCGATCGAGCCCTGGACGATCCGGCTCGACGGGCGCGAGAGAGCGGAGACCTAGCTCGGCACGGGCCCGCGCTCCTCGTAGTGCTCGAGCACGTCGAGGAAGACGAACAGCCCCACAACCACGGCGGCCGCGCCCGCAAAGATCGCCAGCGCCACGAACAGCCGCATGACGTCTGCGGGAACGGCCGAAAGGACGATTCCGTGCAGGAAGACAGGAATGTCTGTGAGG
>JBEVNN010000059.1:0-3418 GCA_040508095.1 Gaiellaceae bacterium | reverse complement strand
GAGACCGGGTTCGCGGTCGCGAGGTCGCGGAACCACGTCGCCTCGATCAGGTTCCGCGGGATGTTCATCGACGAGATGAACAGGAAGACGAAGAAGACCGGGAACAGGCTCTGAACGGCCTCGCCCGAACCGGTGCGGAGCGCTGCGAACGCCCCGAGCGCGCCAAACCCGAGCCCGACGAGCGTCGCGAAGAGGAAGATGACGACGACTCCCGCCAGGCCCGACTCGAGCCGCACGCCGACCGCAAAGCCGACGGCGAGGTAGACGGTCACCTGCGCGATGGTGAGCACGGCGACGCCGCCGAGCTGGCCCGCCAGCAGGGCGACCCCGCGCATCGGCGTCAGCGAAAGCCGGCTCAGGAACCCGGTCTGGATGTCGCGCGCGAGGTCGGTGCCGGTGTTCATGGTCGCGAACAGCGCGCCCTGGATGAATGGCACCGCCAGCGCGAAGGCGAAGAACGAGTTCGTCGGGAAGCCCGGCAGGTTCGTCGCGGCCTTGAGGCCGCCGGAGTTCACCGCCAGCAGCAGCATCGGGAAGACAAGCGGCCCGACGACGTTCGCGGGCTGACGCACCGTCCGCACCACCGACCGGCGGCCGAGCTGGAAGACCTGATCTACAAAGACGCTCAAGCCGGCTCCATCGCGAGCCCGCGCCGCTGCTCCTCCTCGTCCTCCTCCGCGGCGCCCTCGAGCGAGCGGCCCGTCTTGGCGAGGAACACGTCGTCGAGCGACGGCTGGTGGATCTGGATGTTCTCGGCCTCGAGCCCGTCGGCGTCGAGCGCGCGCACGATCTCGTAGAGGCCGACGCGGCCGTCGTTCAGGCGCACCGCCACGCCCTTCGTGGAAGAGACCGGCTCGCCGAACCGCTCGAGGATCCCGGCCGTCCGCGGCAAGTCGTCCTCGGACGCGGGAATCGCCTCGACGGTCGGCCGCCCGACCTCCGCCTTCAGCGCCGCGGGCGTGCCCTCGGCGACGATGTGGCCGTGGTCGATGATCCCGACCCGGTCGGCCAGGACGTCGGCTTCCTCGAGGTACTGCGTCGTCAGGAAGACGGTCACGTCGTCCTCGCTGGCGAGCCGGCTCACCTCGCTCCAAAGCGCCGTGCGACTCTGCACGTCGAGGCCGGTCGTCGGCTCGTCGAGGAAGAGGATCTTGGGCCGGTGGACAAGTGCCAGCGCGAGGTCGAGCCGGCGCTTCATGCCGCCCGAGTAGCCGCGCACCTTGCGGTCGGCGGCCTCGCCCAGGCCGACACGCGTGAGCAGCTCCTCGGAACGGCGCACCCGCTCGGTACGCGAGAGGCCCTGGAGGGAGGCTTGCAGGCGCAGGTGCTCACGGCCGGTCAGGAGCGGGTCGAGCGCGGCCTCCTGCAGCGCGGCGCCGATGTTCTGGCGCACCTGGGGGCCCTGGCGCAGCACGTCGAAGCCGGCCACGCGCGCGGACCCCGAGGTCGGTGGCAGCAGCGTCGTGAGCATGTGGACGGTTGTGCTCTTGCCCGCGCCGTTGGGGCCCAGAAATCCGTAGATCTCGCCCGGCGAGACCTCGAGGTCGATCCCGTCGACGGCACGCGGGCCCTTCTTGAACTCGCGGACGAGCTGCTCCGCCTGGATCGCTGCTTTGGGCATCGCGGTAGGGTACCAAATACTTGAGCTTGTCAAATACCTATCATCTCAAGTATCATGATGGACGGCATGGCCTTGAGCGTTGAGACATCGGTCGCCCATGAGGCCCAGAAGCTGTTCTTCGAGATCGGCATGGCGCAGCGCGTCAAGGTCGGCGCGGCGCTGAACGAGCTCGGCCTCGGGTTCGCGCAGGCGCACGCCCTGCGCATGCTCGACCCGCAGGAGCCGCGGCCGATGAGCGCGCTGGCCGAGCGCCTGTTCTGCGACGCGTCGAACGTGACCGGGATCGTCGACCGCCTCGAGAAGCGCGGGCTCGTCGAGCGCCGCAGCGCCGAGGGCGACCGGCGCGTCAAGGCGCTGACGCTGACACCGGCGGGGGTCGAGCTACGCGAAGAGGTGATGGCCCTGATGAGCGAGCCGCCAGAGGCGATCGCGTCGCTCTCGGTCTCCGACCAGCGGGCACTGCGAGACATCCTCGCCCGCGCCGTCGAGAACCTCTAGGCCTTCTCGATCGCGACCTCCCCGCCGGGCTCAACCCGCTCGGCGAGCGTCTCGCGCGCGATCCACCCCTCGTGCACGAGGAGGTCGGTCGGCAGCGTCAGCACGATCCGGTCGGTGATCTCGAGGCCGGCCTCCTTGCGCATCGTGTTCACCTGGTGGATTACCTCACGTGCGCGGCCCTCGAGCTCGAGCTCCGGGTCGAGCTGCAGGTCGAGTGCGACGGTCAGGCCGTCCTCGCCGGCGACCGCCCAACCCTCCTTGCCACGGCGCTCGACCAGCACCTCGTCGGGCGAGAGCTCGTGGCCGTTCACGCGCAGGCGGCCGCCGTCGAGCTCCTCGAAGTCGCCGGCCTCGAGCGCGGAGCGCACCGCGCGGAGCTCCTTCCCCAGCTTCGGCCCGAGCACCGGCAGGTTCGGCTTCACGCGGAGCTCCGTCGCCTCGACAGAGCCGAACTCGACCTGCTTCACGCTCAGCTCCTCGGCGATCTCGTTCGCGTGCTCCCGAACGCCGTCGGCGCCCTGCACGACGAGACGCCGGAGCGGCTGGCGGAGCTTGATCCCGGACTGCGCCCGGGCCTGGCGCCCCAACTCGACGACGCGGCGCACTTCGGCGACCTCGGCCAGAAGCGCATCGTCGCCCTCGACCCCTTCCGGCCAGCCGGCGAGGTGCGCCGAGTCCGGGCCCTCCACCACCAGCGTCCGCCAGAGATGGTCGGCGAGGAACGGCATCACCGGCCCGATCACTCGCAGGGCCTGGACGACCGACCACCAGAGGGTCTCGAGCGCGGCAGGCTCGCCGTCCCAGAAGCGGCGGCGCGAACGGCGGACGTACCAGTTCGAGAGGTCCTCGACGTAGCTCTCGAAGAGGGTCGTCACCGCCGGGCTCCAGTACCGCTCGTACGCAGCCTCGGCCTCCGAGACGAGCTGTCCCGTGCGCGCGACGAGCCAGCGGTCGAGTGGGTGCCCGGACAGCGGCTCGGCACCCCACTCCGGCGTCCACTCGGCGATGTTCGCGTAGGTGACGAGGAACCCGACCGAGTTCCAGAACGTCAGCAGCCGCCGCTTGATCTCGTCCGCGGGCCCGTAACCGAAGTTGATGTTCTGGCTCGGGTTCTGCGCACAGAACTGCCAGCGGACGATGTCGGCGCCCATCCGCTCGAAAGCCTCGTTCGCCTCGATCGCGTTGCCGGTCGACTTGTGCATCTCGCGCCCGTGCTCGTCGTGGACGCGCTCGTAGGCGAGGACGGCGCGGTACGGCAGCCGGCCGGCGAGCGTCATGGACATCACGCTGATCGAGTAG
>JBEVNN010000054.1:0-3282 GCA_040508095.1 Gaiellaceae bacterium | reverse complement strand
GTCCATCCCGGCGCGCTCGAGCTCGGCCACGTCGTCGCGGCCGCGGACCGCGAGGTCCGCGATCGCGAGCTTTCCTGCCGGCACGTCCTGGAGGAGGTCGAGCGCGCGCTCCAGGGGGTCTTCGTCCTCCTCGTCACCTGCAGCGAGCAAGAAGATCTCCGGGTCGAGCCGCTCGAGCACCTTCTCGAGCTCATCCTCGTCGCGAACCTCGACCGCGCACTCCAGACCGAGCTCGAGCACTTCGCGATAGGCCGCCTCGAGACGCCCGTCCTCGTCGTCCAGCTCGCCGAACGCCAGGACGCAGGCGTCCGCCTCCGCTGCATGCGCGAGCTGCGGCGAGCCGGGCGGCCGCCAGAGCAACGGCAGGCTGGTCGCGTCCCGAACCTGGTCCACCGCCGCGTGCAGCGCCAGCGCCTCGGCTCCCTGCTCCTCCGCGGCGCGTGCCGGTTCCGGTCCGTCGACGGGCACGACGACGGAGATGCCGTCGCCCTCGGAGATGGCCTGGCTGAAGCGGCGCGCCCCGTTCACGTCTCGCAATTCTGGCCTAACGGCGGCGCGCTCGCTGGTCGCGGTGGATGAAGATGAGCCGGGGGCCCCGGGCTCCAGGAAGACTCGACCCCGTGAGTCACCCCGAGGCGGGGAAAGCAGGGCTCTCCCGGCTCACTCAGTTGAGACGTACAGGAAGGCCCGGCCAGGCTGACCAATCTGGGTCAATCGGGAACCTCGACCACACCGCGGGTGTAGCGATGGCGTGTCGAAACTCCTGGTGGGAGCGTGCCTCGCCGCCCTGCTGCTGCCCGCGGCGCTACCGGCCGACGCGAAGTCGCCGCCGAACGGGCTGAAGCATCAGGTCGCGGTGCTCAAGGCAAAGGTGAGACGCCTCAAGGCCGAGAACCGGAGCCTCGAGCAAGCGAACGCCGCCGCGCTCCGGCGCGAGCTCGCCTTGCAGCGTCACGTTGCCGCCGTCGATCCCTGCCCGATCACCCACCCGAACGGCAGCAAGCCGCCGGGGCCGATGTTCGGCGCCGAGCCCCACGGCAACGGCTCGATCTGGGTCGGCCTCTGGAGCGCGAACGTCGTCGTCTGGAGTGCAGAGCCCGACGGATCGGTGTCGGCGAAGTTCGGCTGGTGGCGCGGTGTCGCGGGCAAGCTTCGCATCGACGGCCATCGGCTCGACGGGCAGGCCCCGCCGCTGACCGCACACGTTCCCGACGGCTACGGCGACTCCGGCTTCCAGTCGACCGGCATCACGTTCCCGACGGAAGGCTGCTGGCGCGTGACCGGCCGCGTCGGCGACGCGAGCCTCACCTTCGTGACGCTCGTCCTCGCTGTCTGACCTCAGGCGGCGAGGCTGAACGAGTACGGATGGTGGAACGCCTCGAGCGCTTTCTCGTCGTGCACGGCGAAGGAGAAGTCCGGGAACTCGCCCGAATGCCAGCGAACGTTGATCGTCACCTGCTGGCGGGCATCGGGGCCGTGGTAGACGAGCTCGACGCGGTGGTCGGTGTCTTCGCGTTCCATGAGCGTGATCGGGTACTCCACGGGGCTCACCTCTTTCGACTGCTTTCCATACTCAGACGAGCCACGGGCCGTGAACGGCCTGGCCCAACTGGGTCAATCGAGATTCGCCGCTAGACGCCGATCGGATGCCAGACGGTCTTCAGCTCGAGGAAGCGGGAGATCTCCCAGGCGCTCTGGCCGTCGGCGGCGCCGCGCACCACGCGCTTGACGTTGTCCGCCGCCAGCCGCTCGAGCTCGGCGACCTCGCCGTCCGCGCCCGTCACGTCGAGCGCGTTCACGTCCATGTGCGAGGCCACGACCGGCGCCAGCTCGTCACGCAGGCCCGTGACGATGTTCACGACGCCACCGGGCACATCGGCCGTTGCGAGCGCCTCGGCCAGCTCGATCGCCGCGAGCGGGTGCGACTCCGACGCGATCGCGACCACCGCGTTCCCTCCGACGAGCGCGGGCGCGATCCGCGAGACGAGACCCGCGAGCGCGGGCTCCTCGGGCGCGAGGACCGCGACCACCCCCTGCGGCTCCGGGACGGTGAAGTTGAAGTACGGGCCGGCGACGGGGTTCGACGAGCCGAGCACCTGTGCGAGCTTGTCCGCGAAGCCCGCGTACCAGACGAAGCGGTCGATCGAGCGGTCGACCTCCTTCGGGCCTGAGCAGAGGTCGGCAAACTCGGCGCGGCGCGCCTCCATCATCTCGGCGACCCGGTAGAGCACCTGGCCGCGGTTGTAGGCGGTCATCCCGGCCCACTTCGGGAAGGCACCGCGGGCGGCGCGCACCGCGTCGCGCAGGTCCTTGCGCGAGCCACGGGCGACGTTCTGACCCTCGGCCTCGTACGTGCGCCCGGACTCGGAGCGCGGGAACTCGCCGCCGACGAACAGCTTGTAGGTCTTCTTGACCGGCAGCCGGCTCATTCGAAATTCAGGTACGGCTCGAGCCCGTGCAGGCCGCCCTCTCGGCCGAAACCGCTCTCCTTGTAGCCGCCGAACGGCGACGAGGGGTCGAAGCGGTTGTACGTGTTCGCCCAGATCACGCCGGCCCGCAGGCGCTGCGCCATCGAGAGGATCCTCGACCCTTTCTCCGTCCAGACGCCCGCCGAGAGGCCGTACGGCGTGTTGTTCGCCTTCTCGACGGCCTCGTCGGGCGTGCGGAAGGTCAGCACCGAGAGCACCGGCCCGAAGATCTCCTCCTGCGCGATCCGGTAGCTCTGCGCGACGTCCGTGAAGACGGTCGGCACGAACCAGTAGCCCTTCTCGGGCAGGCGGCACGGCGGCTGGTAGATGGACGCCCCCTCCTCCTCGCCGATCGCGACCAGCTCCTGGATCTTCTCCAGCTGCTGGCGCGAGTTGATCGCGCCGACGTCGGTGTTCTTGTCGAGCGGATCGCCGACACGCAGGGTCGTCAGCCGCCGCTTGAGCTTGTCGATCACGTCCTCGTAAACCGACTCCTGCACCAGCAGCCGCGAGCCCGCGCAGCAGACGTGGCCCTGGTTGAAGTAGATCCCGTTGACGATTCCCTCGACCGCCTGGTCGAGCGCGGCGTCGTCGAAGATCACGTTCGCGGCCTTCCCGCCGAGCTCGAGCGTCAGCTTCTTGCCGGTGCCGGCGAGCTCGCGCTGGATCGCCTTCCCCACTTCGGTCGACCCGGTGAAGGCGATCTTCTCGACCTCGCCCTTCACGATCGCCGCGCCGGTGCGCCCGTCGCCGGTGACGATGTTCACGACACCCGGCGGCAGCTCGGCCTGGCGGAGGACGTCGCAGAAAAGCA
>JBEVNN010000208.1:0-2800 GCA_040508095.1 Gaiellaceae bacterium | reverse complement strand
CGCGGCGGTATTCGTCGCGCGCGAGCCACGCCGGCGCGACCGTGGTCGCGTGGAGCGCCTGTTCGACAGTCAGCGCCTGCTCCGGCCGCCACGCCTCGCGCTCGTCGAGGGTACGCAGGACGCCTGCACGGATTCCCAGCAGGGGGTCGAGCTCCTCGATCGGCGCGTCGGAGCCGTTCGCGAGCACGGCACCCGATTCGAGCAGCGACCGGAACGCGTACGGCTCGCTGTCGAGCCCGCCCCAGAGGCGGTCGGCGAGGTCGCGGTCGGACGGCGCGTGGCTGAACTGCACCGACGCGGCGACGCCGAGCTCGGCGAAACGCGGAAGGTCCTCGGACGCGAGCAGCTGCGCGTGCTCGATCCGCGGCCGCAGGCCGAGCGGCTCCCACTCCGAACGCGTCGTCTCGAAGGCGTCGAGCGCCTCGCGGTTGGCGAGGTCGCCGATCGCGTGCACGGCGATCGGGAAGCCGGCGCGGGCGCCGTTACGGATGTGCTCCTCCAGCTCTTCGCGGCTCGTGATCTCGACCCCCGAGCCGTCGAGCATCCGCGCGGTCTGCGAGCCGAGCGTGCCGTCCATGAACGCCTTCAGGTAGCCGAGGCGCAGCAGAGGCGAGCCGAGCCCGCTGCGCACGTCCACGTCCGCCAGCTCCTCGGCCTTGTCGGCCGGCAGCGACTGCCACACGCGCAGGATCAACGCGTCGTCGGCGTCGAGTCGCTGCCAGAACCGCAGTGCGCCGAGCCACCCGTCCTTGTCGTGGAGTGCGGTCACGCCGCGCGAAGCCGCAAGCTTCATCCCGCTGCGCATCGCCTCGACGTACTCGTCGTCGCTCGTCTCGATGTAGCGGTCGCGGAACCGCCAGCAGGACTCCTCGCGAAGGACGCCGGTCGGCTCGCCCCGCGCGTCCAGCTCGACCACGCCTCCGGGGACCTGCAGGTCACCGTTCGCGCGCGCCAGCGCGGCCGAGTTGAGCCAGACAGAGTGCGAGTCGCGCGCCATCAGCGCGACCGGCCGGTCGGGCGCGATCGCGTCGAGCTCGTGCTTCGTCGGCTCGACAGGCGGCGACCAGTCGCCGCTGCGCCAGCCGCGGCCGCGGAGCCACGTGCCGCTAGCCTCCGGCAGCGCGTCCCGCACGCGCGCGACCGCCGCCTCGAGGGACGTCGTGCCCTCGAGCCGTACCTCGTGCTGTGCGATCGCCCACGTCGGGAAGTGGACGTGTGAGTCGGTGAAGCCGGGGACGACGCAGCGACCGCCGAGGTCGATCCGCTCGGGCCCCGGCAACGAGGTCTCGTGCGCGCCCACGCCCCCGACGATCCGGTCGCCCGCGATCGCGAGGCTCCGCGCCAGCGGCAGCGAAGGCTCCATCGTGCGGACGACGCCGTTCTCGAGGATCACGCCGTCGTGATCGTACGCGGAACCGCGCTACCGGCTCGGCGAGGGCTCGAGCCGCTCGGCCAGGCTTCGCAGGGCCGCCGCAGAGGTCGAGCGGACGGGGTGCCGCCTCGGCCGCTCTCGCCGGCGCGTAGTAGCCGCAGGGCGCTTCGGCTCGAATGAGTCGGCGATCTTTCGCTGGGCCGCCTCGGAGCCTACGAATAGTTCGAACATTCCAGTCTCCTCCTCGTGTGAACCGATTCAGTGCGTACAGTAGCTGAAACGGTTCAGCAACCGTAGTATTCCCTCGATGGCCGAGCGGCGCGTGCGCCTACGAGACGTCGCGGAGCGCGCGGGGGTCTCGGTCGGGAGCGCGTCGCAGGCTTTCGGCCGCCCAGAGCTCGTCTCCGACGACGTGCGCGAGCGCGTGTTGGCGGCGGCCCACGAGCTCGGTTATCCCGGGCCGGACCCGGCCGCGCGGAGGCTGCGGACCGGCCGGGCGGGCGCCATCGGCCTGATCTTCAGCGAGCGGCTCGCCTACCAGTTCACCGATCCGGCCTCGCCGCCGTTCCTGCGCGGCGTGTCCCTTGCGATTCAGCAGGCGCCGACCGGCCTGCTGCTGATCCCGGACTCGCGGCAACGCGACGAGGCCACGCGGCTCGTGCGGGAGGCGGTGGTCGACGGGTTCATCGTCTACTCGGTGCCGCAGAACGACCCGCGCGTTGAGGCGGCGCTCGCGCGCCGGCTCCCGGTGGTCACGGTCGACCAGCCGCGCGGAGCGGAGACGCCCTTCGTCGGGATCGACGATCGCGCCGCCGCTCGCAGCGCCGCCGAGCATCTTCGCGGGCTCGGCCACGAGCGCGTCGCAGTGCTCTCTTTCGTGACGACGCTCGAGCCCGGGAGCACGCTGCAGCTCGACATCACCGTCGAGCGCCTGGCCGGGTACGAGGACGGGCTCGGCGATGCCTGGGACCCGGCACTCGTGCGCACGTGTCGCCCGAACGCGCCCGAGCCGGCGCGCGCCGCGACCCTCGAGCTGCTGCGCGAGCCAAGCCCGCCGACGGCAATCCTCGCGATGAGCGACATCCTGGCCTTCGGCGCTCTGGAGGCCGCCGGGGAGCATGGCGTCCCGGTTCCGTCGAAGCTATCCGTCGTCGGCTTCGACGACACGCCGGGGGCGGCGCATGCGACTCCGCCGCTGACGACGGTCGCGCAGCCGCACGAGGAGAAGGGTCGCCTCGCCGCGGAGCAGCTGATCGACGCGATCGAGCGCGGCGGGACCCGGGAGCCCAGCCGGACGCTCTTGCCGACCGAGCTCGTCGTCCGCGGCTCGACCGCGCCGCCGGGCTAGTACTCGTCGTGGCGGCGGAACCAGATCCCGTTTTCGTTGCGTCCCAGCGGCGCCCGGTCGAGCCACTGGTACATGCTCCA
>JBEVNN010000204.1:0-3846 GCA_040508095.1 Gaiellaceae bacterium | reverse complement strand
CGCGTCCTTCTCGGCGCTCATGGGTGGGAGCGTACCCCGCAGGCGTCGCACTTCCGCGACACCTCTGTGACAGACACGCGCGCCGGCCCTGACTACGATCGCCTTGGGGAGGAGGCCGGGCGACTTTTCTACCGGAAGCCTCGCGCGACCGGCGGGCGCGCCCATTGTCGAGGGCGTCGACCGTTCAGGCGGCGTGCGCGTGGTCGTCCGTGAAACGCCGACGGCCGCAGTACACTCGCCGCCGTGAAGGCGCTGATCGTGGGGTCGGGGGCCCGGGAGCACGCGCTCGCGTGGAAGCTCGGCCAGAGCCCGGCCCTCGACGAGCTGCACGCCGCCCCGGGAAACCCTGGCATCGCGTCACTCGGCACGTGTCACCCGGTGCGCGCAGAGGACGGCGAGGGGTTGCTCTCGCTCTCGAGAGCGCTGGGAATCGACCTCGTCGTCGTCGGCCCCGAGGCCCCGCTCGTCGCCGGGCTGGCCGACACGCTTCGCCACGCCGGGGTCCCGGTGTTCGGACCGACGCGTGCCGCTGCGCGGATCGAGGGCTCGAAGGCTTTCGCCAAGGACGTGCTCGAGGCAGCCGGCGTTCCGACTGCGCGACGGCTCGCGGTCGCAAGGCCGCCGTGCGTCGTCAAGGCCGACGGGCTCGCCGCCGGCAAGGGCGTCTTCGTCTGCCGCACGCAGGAGGAACTCGATGCGGGTCTCTCCGCCGCAGCGAGGCTCGGCTCCGACTTCCTCGTCGAGGAGCTGCTCGAGGGCGAAGAGGTGTCGCTGTTCGCGATCAGCGACGGGTCGAGGACGGTCGGGCTGACGCCGGCGCAGGACTTCAAGCGGATCGGCGACCACGACACGGGGCCGAACACCGGTGGGATGGGTGCGTATTCGCCGGTGCCAGGTATCGATGAGCCGGAGGTCGAGGAGCTTCTCGAAAGCGTCCACCGGCCGGTGCTGGCGGAGCTTGCGCGGCGAGGGACACCGTTCTCCGGGCTGCTGTACGCGGGGCTGATGCTCACGGCGGACGGGCCGCGGGTGCTCGAGTTCAACTGCCGCTTCGGCGACCCCGAGACCCAGTCGGTGCTGCCACGGCTCGACGGCGACCTACTGCCGCTGCTGTGGGGCGGCGCCACCGGCGAGCTTCGCGCCGAGACGTCGCTGCACGACGACGCGGCGGTGACGGTCGTGGTGGCAGGGGCGGGCTATCCCGAGCGCTCCGACAGCGGCACGTCGATCGAGGGGGTCGAGGACGCCGAGGCGACCGGGGCGCTGGTCTTCCACGCGGGAACCGCCCTGCACGACGGCCGGCTCGTGACGAGCGGTGGCCGCGTGCTGGCGGTCACGGCAACAGGCGCCGACGTCGCCACGGCGCGGGCGCTGGCCTACGAGGCCGTCAGCCGGATCTCGTTCGCCGGTATGCACTACCGCCGCGACATCGCGCTGTCGGCAGCGGAGGAGCATGTCCGCAGCTGAGAGCGGGCCGCTGGTCGGAATCCTCGTCGGCTCCGAGTCCGACCGCCAGCGGATGCAGGCGGCGCTCGACGAGCTGGACGCTCGGGGGATCCCGTGTGAGCTCGAGGTGCGGTCGGCACACCGGAACCCGGACGCGGTGGCGGAGTACGCGCGCAGCGCGCGAGAGCGCGGGATCCGAGTGCTGATCGCCGGTGCGGGCCTCGCCGCGGCGTTGCCCGGCGCGGTCGCGGCGCACACGGACTTGCCGGTGATCGGCGTCCCGCTGCGGTCGAGCCTGAGCGTGCTCGACGGGCTCGACGCGCTCCTCTCGATCGCGCAGATGCCGCCCGGTGTCCCTGTCGCGGCGGTCGGCGTGGACAACGCGAAGAACGCGGCCGCACTCGCAGCCCGAATCCTCGGCAGCTGAACCGAGCCCTGGCGCCAACGCCGCCGCCGAGCAACGGCAACTGGCGGGACCCATCCCTAACCCCCACCCACCCGGGGTAAATCGAGGGTGCCAGACAATGTCGCGCGGGTGTGTGACGCGGGTGTGGCGGAGGTGTGCCTTTTCGTCCACGGTCGCCTTCCTGCGCGGGCTCTAGACTGCGACCAGTGATTGCGCGCTACTCCCGACCGGCGATGGCCGGGGTCTGGTCGGAAGAACGCAAGCTCGCGCGGTGGCTGGACGTCGAGCTCGCGGCGCTCGAGGCCTGGGCCGAGCTCGGGGCGGTGCCTGCCGATGCGGTCGCGGAGATCCGCGAGCGCGCCGAGCCGCCCACACCCGAGCGAGTCGCCAAGCTCGAGCGCGAGACGCAGCATGACCTTGCCGCCTTCGTCGACGCGGTCGCGGAGGGCGTCGGCCCCGTCGGCCGCTGGATCCACCACGGGCTCACGTCCTCCGACATCGTCGACACGGCGCTCTCGCTGCAAGTGCGTGACGCCGGCGAGTTGCTGCTCGAAGGGCTCGACCGCGCCCTCGACGTCGTCATCGTCCAGGCGGAGCGGCACAAGGGCGACCTCTGCATCGGCCGCACCCACGGCGTCCATGCGGAGCCGACGACGTTCGGCCTCAAGCTCGCAGGCTGGGCGTTCGAGCTCAACCGCGGCCGCCAGAGGCTCACCACCGCGCTGGAAACGATGCGCGTGGGCAAGCTCTCCGGCGCCGTCGGCACCTACGCCGCGACGGCCCCGGAGCTCGAGCGGCTCGCGTGCGAGCGGCTCGGACTCGAGCCGGAGCCCGTCTCGACGCAGATCGTGCCCCGCGACCGGCACGCCGAGCTGCTTTCGGCACTCGCGTTGGTCGCGGCGAGCCTCGAGAAGTTCGCGCTCGAGATCCGTCACCTCGCCCGCACCGAGGTCGGCGAGGTCGCCGAGCCGTTCGGCAAAGGCCAGAAGGGCTCATCCGCGATGCCGCACAAGCGCAACCCCGTCGTGGCCGAGCGCATCTGCGGGCTCGCCCGCATCGTCCGGGCGAACGCGCTCGTAGGCCTGGAGAACGTGGCGCTCTGGCACGAGCGCGACATCTCGCACTCCTCGGCCGAGCGGATCGTGATCCCGGACTCCTTCCTGGCGCTCGACTACATGCTCGAGCGGTTCGCCTGGCTGATCGAAGGTCTCGACGTCCGCCCGGAGCGGATGCGGCGCAACCTCGAATCGAGCCGCGGACTCTTCTTCAGCCAGCGGCTGCTGCTCGCGCTCGTCGAGTCCGGTCTCGCGCGGGGGGACGCCTACCGCCTCGTACAGCGCCACGCGTTGCGCGCGCACGAGGAGGAACAGGATTTCTGCGAGCTCGTTCGCGCGGACGACGAGATCGCGAGCCGCGTCGACCTCGACGCGATCTTCGACCTCGGCTGGTACACCCGTCATGTCGACGCCGTCTTCGAGCGGCTGGGCGAGCTCGCCCGAAAGGAGGAAGCGGTACATGCCTGAAACGGCGACCCACGTCGGAAGCGGAAAGGTTCGCGAGCTCTACGAGCTCGACGACGACCGTCTGCTGCTCGTCGCGAGCGACCGGATCTCGACCTTCGACGTCGTGCTCCCGACCGAGAGTCCGGACAAGGGGCGCGTCCTCACCGGGCTCTCGGCGTTCTGGTTCGCGCGGACGAGCGAGCTCGTGCCGAACCACCTCCTGCAGCTGCGCGCGGACGGACGCTCGATGGAGTGCCGGCGGCTCGACATGCTCCCGATCGAGTGCGTCGTGCGCGGCTACCTCACCGGCTCGGGGTGGAAGGACTACCTCGCGAGCGGCGAGGTCTGCGGGCACCGGCTCGCCGAGGGGCTCGTCGAGTCCGGTCTCGCGCGGGGGGACGCCTACCGCCTCGTACAGCGCCACGCGTTGCGCGCGCACGAGGAGGAACAGGATTTCTGCGAGCTCGTTCGCGCGGACGACGAGATCGCGAG
>JBEVNN010000202.1:0-3083 GCA_040508095.1 Gaiellaceae bacterium | reverse complement strand
TCGCCGGCCTCGCCGCTCTCCAGGTCGACCGAGCGCAGCGGCCGCATCAGGGTCGGCAGCGGCTTCATCGCCGCGCGGACGACGAGCGGCTCGCCGTTCGAGACGCCGCCCTCGATCCCGCCCGCGAAGTTCGTCTCGCGGTAGAGCGTGCCGTCGTCGCGAGCCAGGATCTCGTCGTGCGCCTGCGAGCCGCGCCGCTCGGCGAGCTCGAAACCCGCGCCGATCTCGACGCCCTTCACCGCCTGGATGCCCATCAGTGCCGCCGCGAGGCGCGCGTCGAGCCGGTCCTCCTTCGACGCGTACGACCCCAGCCCCGGCGGGACGCCGACCGCGCGGACCTCGACGACGCCGCCGACCGTATCGCGCTCAGCGCGTGCCTCGTCGATCCGCTGCTCGAGCTCCTCTGTCACCACGCGGCCGAGGATCTCGATCCCGACCTCCGCCAGCAGCGCCTTCGCCACGGCGCCTGCTGCCACCGCAACGGCCGTCTGCCGTGCGCTGGCCCGCTCGAGCGCGTCGCGCGCGTCGGCGAGCCCGTACTTCAGCGACCCGGCGAGGTCGGCGTGGCCGGGCCGCGGCAGTGTGACCGGCTTCGAGCCCTTGCCCGCGGCCTCGCCCTCCGGCGGCCACGGGCTCATCCCCCACTCCCAGTTCTTGTGGTCGCGGTTGCGGACGACCAGCGCGAGCGGCGTCCCGAGCGTCCTGCCGTGCCGCAACCCCGCGAGTACCTCGACGGTGTCCTGCTCGAGCTGCTGCCGCGGGCTGCGGCCGTACCCCTGCTGGCGCCGCGCGAGATCGGAGTCGATCGCCTCACGCTCGAGCACGAGCCCCGCCGGCAACCCGGCCATGATCGCCACGAGCGCAGGCCCGTGCGACTCGCCGGCCGACGTCAGCGTCAGGGTCATCTGTCGAAGCCTAAGGCGCTGCGCATCGCGCCGACAGGCGCCGCCACGCCTGTCCAGTGCTCAAACGAGGCCGCTCCCTGGCGAACGAGCGCCTCGAGGCCGTCGACCACCTCGCAGCCGGCCGCGCGTGCCGCGGTGACGAGAGCGGTCGCACGCCCATCGGCGTAGTAGGCGAGGTCGACCACCGTCTGGCCCCGCCGCGGCTCGACCAGCAGCTCGTCGCGTACCGGCGTCGCGTTCACGACCAGGTCGCACCCGTCCGAGTCGGGCGGCCAGTGACCGCTCCGCGAGAAGACACGCACCTCGCCGGGAAGCGCCGGCAGTAGCGCCTTCGCGGCCCCGCCAGCCCCGATCAGGCAGGTGCGCTCCGCTGCGATCCCGGCCACGATCTCCCTGTCGGTGTTGAAGCCGAGCACGCGGCCGTCCCGGAAGACCAGCGTGTTGACGGCCTCGCCCTCGGCCTCGTCGCAGAGCGCCGCGGCCGCCTCCTTGTGCGGAATCGTCACGTTCGCGCCCACGAACCCGCTCTGCGGCAGCGCCGCCACCGTCTCCGCCAGGGCGTCTGCCTCGACGTCGAGCGCGAGGTACTGCCAGTCGAGCCCGGCCGCCGCAAAGGCGGCGTTCTGCATCCGCGGCGAGAGCGAGTCGGCCACGGGCTTGCCGAGCAGCGCGACCCGGCTCATCGGCTCATCCGTATCCGTGCGCAGCCTTGTAGCGCTCGAACTCGGAAGCGCTGGCCGTGAAGAAATGGTGCTTCTTGTCCGGCTTCGCGACGAAGTAGAGGTAGTTCACCTTCGCCGGGTGCGCGGCCGCCTGGATGGACGCGAGCCCGGGGTTCCCGATCGGCGTCGGCGGCAGGCCGGAGTGCAGGCGCAGGTTGTACGGGGTCGGGTTCGCGAGCTGCGACTTGTGGATCGACTCGGTGCCGGGGATGTCGAGGCCATAGCGCAGCGCTGCGTCGATGCCGAGCGGCATCCGCGCGTGGAGCCGGTTGTAGATCACCGCCGAGACGAGCTGGCGCTCCTCCGGGGCCGGCGTCTCCTCCTCGATCATCGACGCGATGATCAGCACGTCGTACGGCGTGAGGTTCTTCGAGCGCGCATACGCGAGGTTCACTTTCCTCCAGTTCTCGCGGAACGCCTTCAGCTGAGACGCCACGAGCTGTGGTGAGGTCGTGCGCGCGGCGAAGTCGTAGGTCGCCGGAAAGAGGAACCCCTCCAGCGGCAGCGCCTTCGTGCCGAACGTCTGCTGCAGGCGCGGATTCGCCGTCGCGGCCAGATAGGCCTGCTCCTTCAGGCGCACGCGCTTGCCGCGCTCCCGCCGCGCGATCTGCGCGACCGCGGTGACGCGCGCGGCCATCTCCTTCCGCGTGAACCCCTCGGGGAAGACGATCCGGAAAGGCTTGGGCCGCACGACGACCGTCGTCGGTGGAGGCGGCGGCTCGGCCTTGTCAGAGCCGCCGACACTCGCGACGGCGACCCACGCGATCACGAAGCCGGCGACGAGCACCGTCAGCGCGACGACGCGCCGCCGCCAGACGACCGACCTCGGCGTTCGCCTCGGGGGCCGCGGCGGTGGCGGCGGCGCTGTTACTCCTTCGCGCTGCTCGACCACGCCAGGTAACTGGACAGCAAGTGAGCCGCTGCGCGCGCGTCCTCCGGGGCCTCGTCGGAGCCGTGAGCGGCCGCGAGCCCGGTGGTGAAGCGCTCGTCGTAGCTCTCGACCGGCACGTCGAGCTGCCCGCGCAGCGCCTCGACGAACGCGTCGGTCTCGCGCGCCTGCGAGCCGTGCTCGCCGCGCAGGGTCAGCGGCAGGCCGACGACGACGCGCTCCGCGCCTTCCTCCCGGACGATCTGCGCCACACGCTCGAGGCCGGCCTCGCTCGCGGCTCGCTCGACCACACCCAGGGGGCGCGCGATCGTGCCGGTCGGGTCGGAGACTGCGACACCCGTGCGCGCAGCTCCGTAATCCAGCGCCACCACCTTCACCCCAGTGCTTTCCGCAGCGCCTCCTCCGCCTTTGCGAGCGCATCGCCGAGCTTCGAGGGATCGCGGCCGCCTGCGCGCGCCATCGTCGGCCGCCCGCCGCCCCCGCCGCCGACCTCGGCTGCGGCCTCCTTGATCACCGCGACCGCGTCGAGCCGGCCCTCGAGCGAGCGGTCGAAGTTCGCAACCAGGT
>JBEVNN010000292.1:0-4790 GCA_040508095.1 Gaiellaceae bacterium | reverse complement strand
CTTGCTGCTACACCTGGTCCATGATCGTTTGTCCGGAGTGCGGTTGGTTCGCTGAGATCGCTCGACGTTCCGTTGAGGATCTCGTCTGGGCGGAGCACGTCCGCGATGGCTTCTGCGCGGACGCCGTCCCTGTTCGCGGCCCTGCCCGAAGGCGCGTGATGTGCATCAAGGGCCATGCGGTAAACGACCCGTTCGGCATCTGCTGGGAGTGCGCGCGTCTCAAGGAGGAAGCACGAGGGCAGCGCGCTCGGATGCATCCCCGGTCACGGCCGTACGCGCGCGCCTAGCAGGCGACCGCGTGGGTGGAGTGCCCCCGGCCGGAATCGAACCAGCGCACGCGGTTTAGGAAGCGGCGTGCATCGCTGAGAAAACTGCTGCAAGCGCCGGACTTTTAGAGCTAAGCGGCGAGTTGCGCGCCACTGATTGCGCCAGTGCTGCGCGCGTGACCCGCGCGGCCGGAGTCGGGACCAGCGCGAGCACGAGGTTGAACGTGGTCAACACCCAGTGCAGATCGCCGAGGTCGACTTCGAGCTCGCGGTAGATCGCGGGGAGCGCGAGCACCGCGACCGACGAGTCCGCCAACACGAGCCCGACGGCGAGGCTAAACGCGGCTGACCGCACAGCAGTGGAACGGAGGTTTCAGCGGTGCGCTTCTTGTACGAGAAGCGCGATCTGGACGCGATTGTCGACGCCGAGCTTCGTCAGCAGCCGGGAGACGTGGGCCTTGACCGTGGCGACGCTCATGAACAGCTCGGCGGCGATATCTGCGTTCGCGAGCCCGCGCCCGACGGCGAGCGCGACCTCCTGCTCGCGGGCGCTGAGCGCGGCGAACCTTGCACGTGCGCTCTCGTGTCGCGCCTCGGCGTCGGGATCGCCTGCGACGAGCGCGATCAGCCGCCGGGTGACGGTCGGCGAGAGCATGCCGTCGCCCGCGCCGACGAGCTCGATCGCGCGGACGATCTCGGCCGGCGGCGTGTCCTTGAGCAGGAAGCCGGCCGCACCGGCGCGCAATGCGCGGAGCACGAGCTCGTCCGCGTCGAAGGTCGTCAGCACGAGGACGGCCGGTGCGTTGGGCTGCGCACGCAGCAGGCCCGTTGCGGCAATGCCGTCCAGCTGCGGCATGCGGATGTCCATCAGGACGACGTCGGGATGATGTGCGTCGACTGCGGCGAGCACCCCGCGGCCGTCGTCGACCTCGCCGACGACCTCGATTCGCTCGGCACCGGCGAGCATCATCTTGAGGCCGGAGCGAACGAGCGCGTCGTCGTCGACGAGCAGGACGCGGACGGTCTCGCTCAGGGTGTCCACGGCAGCGTCGCGCGCAGGACGAAGTCGCCGTTCGGGCCGGGGCCGTGGTCGAGCCTGCCGCCGGCCAGCGCGACGCGCTCCCCCAGTCCGACGAGCCCGGTGCCCGCACCGGGGAGCGGGTCGGCGACAGGAGCGCCGACGGCCCGCCGGCTGGTCACGACGAGCAGCAGCGGCGGGCCCGGGTCGAGCGTGACCTCGACGGCGGCGCCCGTCGCGTGCTTGCGCGCGTTCGTCAGTCCCTCCTGCACGACGCGGTACGCCGTACGGCCGAGCGCGGGGGGAATCGTCTCGAGCGCGGACGCGCCGTTGCGCCAGCGGACGTTCATACCGGCCGCGCGCGACTCCTCCATGAGCGCCGGAAGCTGGGCGAGCGTCGGCTGCGGAGGCTCCGGGATCGTCTCCTGACCCTCGTCTCGCAGGACGCCGATCACCTCGCGGAGCTCCTGCATCGCGGACTGCGCTGTCGCGCGAATGACACCGGCGGCTTCGGCGACCTCCTCGGGGGATGCGTCGGGGTGGAACTCGAGCGCGCCTGCGTGCACGCTCAGCAGCGAGATGCGATGGGCGAGTACGTCGTGCATCTCGCGCGCAATTCGCCGGCGCTCGGCTTCCCGCGCCTGCTCGACGCGAAGCCGCTGCTCGGATTCGAGCCGCTCGGCACGTTCGTGCAGCGAGCTGATCAGCTCCCGCCGCGCGCGGGTGAAGAGCCCCCAGCCGATCACCACGATCGTCGCCAGCAGGCAGAAGATCACCTGAGACGGGTACGAGCCGAGGCTCGGGTAGAACGCCGGGAAGATCACAAGGGCTGCGACGGCGAGCGCGGTGATCGCCGCCAGTGCTCGCGGCGAGGCACGGACGGCGGCGTTGAAGACGGTGACGAGCGCAGCTGGACCCGCCATCGCCGACAGCGCCGATACCGGCACGGCGTACAGCGCGACGGCGACGGGCCGGCTCCGGCGGAAGAAGAGGGCTGCGCAAGCGACGGCTCCGAACGCGACATCGAGGACGAACGTCAGCGGGTTGTGGTCCGGCGCCGTGACCGCGACGATGAGGATGCCGCCCGCGGCCGCGAACAGAAAGAGCAGGACGTCGACGACCCGGTCCCGCGCTGACCGGCGCCCGCCCGCCGTCCCGACGAGCTCGCCCGGAAGGAGCCGCCGCTGCCAGCGCGGAACGCTCGCCGGCTGTCCTGCAAGGTCGGTCATCACGCAAAGCGTACGTCCTGGAACCCGAGTCGACCCCCGACCAAAGTCGCTTCGAATGCCGACGGAGGGCGATCGAGCTCTCGACCGGCGGCCCTATCGCAGGCCGCAGGCGCAGAGGCAGACTCGACGCATGATCGAGTCACAGAACCTCACCAAGAGCTTCGGCGGCCGCACGGTCGTCAACGACGTCTCTTTTCGCGTAGAGCCTGGAACCGTGACGGGGTTCCTCGGCGCGAACGGCGCCGGCAAGACCACCACCTTGAGAATGCTGTCAGGGCTGTCGGAGCCGGACTCCGGACAGGCGGTCGTCCTCGGCGGTCGCTATCGCGACCTTGCCAATCCCGGCCGCCGCGTCGGGATCCTGCTCGACGCGGCAGCGCAGCACGACGGTCGCCGCGGACGTGAAGCGCTGATTGTCTCCGCGCAGATGATGGGCGTCGACCCGCGCCGCGTCGACGGCCTGCTCGACCTCGTCGGCCTCGACCGCTCGGCGGCCCGGAAGCGCGTGCGCCACTACTCGCTGGGCATGCGTCAGCGCCTCGGCCTCGCGCACGCGTTGCTCGGGGACCCGCAGGTCCTGATCCTCGACGAGCCGGCTAACGGACTCGACCCGCCGGGGATGCGCTGGATGCGAGAGCTCCTGCGCGACTTCGCCGATCGCGGCGGTACGGTGCTGCTCTCCTCTCACCTCTTGCACGAAGTCGAGGCGCTCGCCGACCGGCTCGTGATCATCGACGTCGGCCGCATCGTCGCTGAGGGCTCGCGCGCCGAGCTGCTTGCGGGAGCCGGGACGCTCGTGATCGCCCCCGACGAGGCGGCGCTGCGTGCGGCTCTCGACGCCGCGAACCTTCCCGCACGACCGGCCCGCGACGGCGGCTTCATCGTCGACGCAGAGCACGAGGACGTCGGTCGCGCAGCCCTGGCCGGCGGCGTCGTCGTCAGCCGGATCGGACCCTCGGGCGGTTCGGGCCTCGAGCAACTGTTCTTCGACCTGACCAAGCCACTGGAGGCGGTCGCATGAGTGCTACAGCTGCCACCCTCGAATTGCCCGTCGCCGGTCTCGATCACGACAGGCGTCCCGGGCTCGCGCGCCTCACGGGCGTCGAGCTGCGCAAGATGGTCGACACCCGCGCGGGCTTCTGGCTCCAGCTTTTCAACCTCGGGCTGATGATCGCCTTCGTGGTCGTCGCGCTCATCCTGGCCGATGCCCAGGACCGGACGTTCCAGGACCTCATGTGGCTCGCGTTGTGGCCGGCCAGCTCGCTGCTCCCCATCGTCGGAGTTCTGCTGATCAGCTCGGAGTGGTCGCAGCGCACCTCGTTGATCACGTTCGCGCTCGTGCCGCGCCGCACGCGGGTGTTGGCCGCCAAGCTCGGCGCGGCGTTGATCCTCTCCGTCGTCATGCTTGCGACGGCGCTGGCGATTGCAGCGGTCGGTACTGCCGTCGCAGGGCCGAGCGTGGACGGAACCTGGTCGCTCCCGCCGGAGATGCTCGGCCAGGCCGTGGTCTACATGACGACCTCGTTCATCATGGGCCTCGCCTTCGGCGCCATGTTCCTCGCCTCGGCGCCGGCGATCGTCCTCTACTCCCTGCTCCCGGGCGGCTGGGCGCTCCTCAGCACGATCCCGGCCCTCGAGGTCCCCGCGCGCTGGCTGGACAACGCACACACGCTCACCCCGATGGCCGACCACGTGCTCAGCGGCACCGAATGGGCCCGCGCCGGAACCACGCTGGCGTTGTGGGTGCTCCTGCCCGCAGTGATCGGAGCCTGGCGCGTCATCCATGACGAGGTATAGCCAGCCGCCGAGACTCAACCCGAGCGTCGTCTCACAAACAGGCGTCCCGCGCGCTCAATGAACACCACTATTGAAAGGTCGTGAGCGATGCACGGTGAAAGTGATCGCAAGGTGTCGAGACAAGCAGTGGGAAACGCCCTCGCAGGTGTGGTGTTCCTCATCGTCGCGATCGTCGACTTCACCCGTGACTCGTCGGGCATAGGCGTGGTCTTCCTAGTGTTCGCGGCTGTCTTTCTGGGACTCGGGTTGTCCGGGCGCAAAACCGCAGCGCCTGAGAACGAGTAGCGCCTCACCCGCATCTATCCCGGGACTGTGCTTGGTTGTTCCGCGCGTCATGCGCTCGCGCACGCCCGGAAGTGCCTGCCCGTGCGCCGCATCTCGCATGGCAAGCGGGATGCCCCGGCCGGAATCGAACCAGCGCACGCGGTTTAGGAAACCGCTGGTCTCTAGTCGCAGACTGTCTGACTCACCCGACTAGGG
>JBEVNN010000285.1:0-9268 GCA_040508095.1 Gaiellaceae bacterium | reverse complement strand
CCGCACCGTGGTCACGATCCCTGGGACGCATTCGCTGCGCAGCAGCGCGACTGTCGCGGCGGTCGTGCGCGAGTGGCTCGAGACACACCCCTAAGGCGCTGACTCGGCGCCGACCAGCGAGGCCGTGCGGGCTTCGCCCGTGCGGCCGTTCTAACCCGCCGCGGGTTTCGGAGTCGAAGTGGTCACGTGAGGGCGGCCCTACCCCCGGTCGTGCTCGCCGCGCTCCTCGCGCTCACCGGCTGCGGAGGAGGCGGCGGTTCGACACCTGAAAAGGCGTCGGTGGTTGGCCCGATCGGCAAGGGCGGGGAGGGCGTCTACCTGTTCCGGCCGGCGGGCGAGCCCAAGCGGATGGTGATCTTCTTCCACGGCCAGGGCGGCCCGGAGGAGACGACGCCCGCGAACCACCGGGCCTGGATCGACCACCTCGTGCGACGTGGAGCGGTCGTCCTCTACCCGCGCTACGAGACCAGCTACAGCGGCGCCGTCCTCGACAATGCCACGACCGGCGTGCGCACTGCGATGAGGCGGCTCGGGCCGCAGACGCTGCCCGTGCTCGCGCTGGGGTACTCGCGCGGCGCCGCGCTCGCCGTCGAATACGCGGCCGCCGCGCCCGGCCAGCACCTGCCGGTTCCGGACGCGATCGAGAGCGTGAACCCGGTGCCGTACGGCGAACAGGCGCGGATCGTCGACCTGCGGCCGATCCGCCGCGGCACGATCCTCTCGGTGCTCGTGAGCGAGGAGGACCCGATCGCGACAGACGGGATGACCCTGCTGCTCGACCGGCTGCGGCAGGCCGGGTTCTCGCCCGACGCCGTGCTGCTGCACGTGGCGCGATCACACGGCGGGTTCACCGCCGATCACCTGGCGCCGCTGAGCTCGTCAGCCCCCGCGCGCGCCGCGTACTGGGCTCCCACCGACGCACTGATCTCCCGGCTCGCGCGAGCGGGCTAACCCGCGCGCGTGTAGCGGCAGGACGGCGAGACACGCCAGCTCTCGCATGGCCAGACTGACCGGAGGGCGGCCCGGCGGCGACGAGCTGGTGACGCGAATGTCGCGGCCCACCGCGGCCTGAACGAGGGCACGCGCACGGCGAGCGTGCCAGGCGGAGGTGACGACGACGATCTCGTCCGCCTCCAGCTCGCGCGCCGCTGCGGCAACACCTCTCGCGTTTTCCCGCGTGGTGCTCGCGGCGGTGTCGAGGACGACCTCGGCACGCGTGGACGCGTCGCGCATCAGCTCGGCCTCCCCGGACAGAAGCACGGTGTCATCGTCGCCTGCGAGCGCCTCGGCGTGGCGGAGACGTGCGAGGCAGATCGCGTGCAGGCCCCGCCCGCGGAAGCCCGAGTAGCCGAGCACGGCGATGAGCCGCATCAGCGCCGCCGGCTCAGGAACGTGAGCAGCGTCCCGATCACGGTGAAGACGACCAGCAGTGCTTTCCACCCGCGCAGCTTCGACTCGCCGCCGGCGCGTTCGCGCATCTCGACCGGCACCTCGTCCACCCGCAGGCCCTCCTCGTTGAGGCGCAACAGCGCCTCCACCTCCGGCGCCTCGGTCGCGTAGGGGCGGGCGAGCACCGGCAGCGCCTTGGCGTTGACTGCGTACATGCCGCTCGTCGCGTCCAGGAACGGCCGCCGCAGGAGGACGCGCATCGAGCGGCGGAGAAGCGCGGTGCCGAACCGCCGCGCGCCCGAGGGCTTGTAGCGGTAGGGCGCGTACCCGTCGCCGCTCGCGAAGCGCGACCCGACGGCGACGTCGCACTCGCCCGCGCTGACCAGGGCGAGCAGGCGCGCAAGCTCATGCACCGGATGCTGGCCGTCTGCGTCGACGCGGCCGCAGAGGTCGTATTCGTGCTCGAGCGCGTAGCCGTACCCGGCCGCGATTCCGGCCGGGAGGCCCCGGTTCTCACCGAACGAGACGACCTCGGCGCCGTGGGCGCGGGCGACGTTCGCCGTCGCGTCCGTCGAGCCGTCGTCGACGACCAGCAGGTCGACGTCGGGAAGCTCCCGCCGCAGCTCCTCGAGCACCGCGGGCAGGTTCTCCTCTTCGTTCCACGCGGGAAGGAACACGAGCGTGCTCACGGGCGTACGCTAGCTAGGGTCGCGCTCAGCGATGGACGCGACGCCACCGTTCACTACCAGGCCGGAGCTCCGCGGGACGGTCGGGATGGTCGCCTCCACACACTGGCTCGCGTCCGCGGCGGGAATGGCGATGCTGGAGCGAGGCGGCAACGCCTTCGACGCGGCGGTCGCCGCGGGGTTCGTCCTGCAGGTGGTCGAGCCGCACCTGAACGGGCCGGGCGGCGAGGCGCCGATCGTTCTCTACAGCGCCGATCGTGACGAGGTGCTCGTCGTCGACGGCCAGGGCCCGGCGCCGGCGGCGGCCACGATCGAGCGGTTCCGCGAGCTCGGGCTCGACCTGGTGCCGGGCACCGGCTTGCTCCCGGCCTGCGTCCCCGGCGCGTTCGACGCATGGCTCCTGCTGCTGCGCGAGTTCGGGACGCTAACCCTCGCGGAGGTGCTCGAGCCGGCGCTCGGGTATGCGGAAGACGGCTACCCGGTGGTGCCCGGGATCTGCAGCTCGATCGCCGCGATGGAGGAGCTCTTCCGGGCGGAGTGGCCCGAGTCGGCGCGGCTCTACCTGCCCGTCCCGGCACCCGGCGACCTGTTCCGCAACCGCGACCTCGCGGCGACCTACCGCCGCGTGCTCGACGAGGCCGGCGAAGGCGGTCGCGAGCAGCAGATCGAAAGGGCGCGGGACGCCTTCTACCGCGGGTTCGTCGCGGAAGCGATCGCCGGGTACCTCGAGGACGCCGAGGCGATGGACAGCTCCGGCCGGCGGCACGCCGCGCTCCTCGCCGGCGACGACCTCACCTCCTGGCAGGCGTCGCTCGAGCCGCCCGTCGAGCTCGACTACAACGGCTGGCGCGTCTCCAAGGCCGGCCCGTGGAGCCAGGGACCGGTCTTCCTGCAGCAGCTGGCACTGCTCGACGGCTTCGACCTGGGCTCATTCGACCGCGTGGGCGCCGAGTTCGTCCACACGGTCGTCGAGTGCGCGAAGCTCGCGTTTGCCGACCGCGAGGCCTGGTACGGGGACCCGCGCTTCGTGGACGTCCCGCTCGCCGGACTGCTGAGCGCCGGCTACGCCGAGGAGCGGCGCGGCCTCGTCGGCGAGGAGGCTTCGGCAGAGCTGCGCCCGGGAAGCCCGGACGGCCGGGAACCTCGTCTCCCGACCGTGCACGAGGCGGACGCCGTCGCCGCCGGCGTGGGCGAGCCGACGCGCGGCGACACCTGCCACCTGGACGTCGTCGACCGCGACGGCAACGCGGTCTCGGCCACACCCAGCGGCGGCTGGCTGCACGGCTCGCCGATCGTGCCGGGCCTCGGCCTCTGCCTGGGCACACGCGCGCAGATGTTCTGGCTCGAGGAAGGTCTGCCGAGCTCGCTCGAGCCTCGGAAGCGGCCGCGCACGACGCTCTCACCGACGATCGCGCAGCGGGACCGCGAGACGCTCGCGTTCGGCACCCCCGGGGGTGACCAGCAGGACCAGTGGTCGCTCGTCTTCTTCCTCTCGCTCGTCCACTTCGGCCTGAACGCACAGGAGGCGGTCGACGCGCCGATGTTCCACACCGAGCACTTCCCGGAGTCCTTCTACCCGCGCGGCGCGCGGCCGCGGAGGTTGCAGCTCGAGGACCGTTTCGGGCCCGACGTCGTCGCGGACCTCGGCCGCCGCGGCCATCTCGCGGAGGTCCACGAGCCGTGGTCGCTCGGCCGGCTCAGCGCCGCCGGCAGAGGTGGCGACGGCGTCCTCTATGCCGCCGCCAACCCGCGGAGGATGCAGGGTTACGCGGTCGGGCGCTAGCGCCCGCTACATCTGCTGGTCCTTGACGACGCCGATCAGGTTGCCCTCGGGATCCTTGAATTGGCCGAGCTCGACCATGTCCATGATGTTCTCCGGGCCCATCACACGGGTGCCGCCGAGGCTCTCGGCCTTCTGCAGCGCCTGCTCGACGTCGGGCACCGCGACGTAGAAGGTGGCATGGCCCTCGTAGCCCTCCGGGCCCTGGCCGACGCCGCCGCCGATTCCGGTGTCGCCGTTCGCCGTCTTGTTGTCCTTGCCGTCGACCATGCCGTACTGCATCGGGTTGTTCGCGTCGATGTTCCACCCGAACAGCTCGCCGTAGTAGCGGCGCAGCCCCTCGCCGTCCTTGCCGACGACTTCGAAGTGCACGACTGCCTGGCCCATCTTCGTCTCCTTCCGGTGGGGTCGTAGGCTAGGACGACGAAGGCGCGGAAAAGTCATCGGCTGGCAGCGGTGGTCGTCCTGGCCGGGCTGACGGCGGGCTGCGGCGGCTCGGGCTCACCCGTGAAGCCGATCTTCTCGGACGGCGTCGAGGCGATCCGCCAGACGCGCGACTTCGAGGCACTGCGGGCGAAGCTGCGCCGGACGATCGCGCAGCTGCGCGTGACGGAGGACGGCGAGGCGCGGCGGGTCGCGCTGCGCGGCTTCGGGTCGACGCTGCGCGGCGTGCAGAGCCGGATCGACTTCCACGAGAACGACCGCGGCAACATCACCGCAGCGACGCGGGACGCTCGGCTCGCCAACGCCCGGCTGAGGGCCGGCGCGCGGCTCCTGCGGAAAGCCGGCCTGCTGCTCGACGTGCGCGTCGGCACGCTGGACGGCTACTGAGCGCCGAGGAAGATGTCGTTTCGGTCGGGATCTCGGCTCGAGGCCGTCCGCTCACCCATGTCCGGCGGCTCGGAGCACGACCTCGACGCCGGCGGCGCGCAATCGCTCGAGCTCGCCGTCGGCGCAATACAGCCAGAGGGTGACGCGGCCCGCCGGCTCGAGCTCCTGCACCGGGACAAGCCCTAGCGTCAGCGGTCCCGCGAGCCCGACGTAGGCGTCCTCGAAGCGGAAGACCTCCTCGCAGCCGATCAGCCCGACGTAGAAGCGCCCAGCCCGCTCGAGGTGCCGGTGTGGACGATCGGGAAGCCGTCGCGGAAGCGCAGGGCGCGACCCTAGCGCGCCGCAATGTGCCGGGCGATCCGCTTCGCGTCGTAGCGCACGCCGCCGACGTTCTCGGAGGCGAACGAGTACTGGAAGTCGAGGCCGAGAAAGTACAGGCCCGGCGCCGCCGCCACGCCGGCCTCGTGCAGCGGTTCGTCGGCCGCGTCGAGCACCGGCGCGTCGATCCAGTCGAAGTCGTGGCGGAAGCCGGTGCACCAGATCACGTTCTCCACGTCCAGCACGCGGCCGTCCTCCAGGAGCGGCAGCCCGTCACGGACGCCGACGGTCCTCGGGACGAACTCGACGCCTGCGGCCTTCAGGTCGTCGCTCTTGACCCGTATCCGCGGCGCGCCGCTTTCGAGCACGTGGGGGCGGATCTTGCGGCCGATGGGCGTCCTGACTGTCAGCACCCGCGTCGCGAGGAACCACAGCAGCGGCAGCGCGAGCTTCCAGCGCCTGCTCCCGATCCGGACGGGGATCTGTCCCTTGTCCGGCCCCGACAGCCACGTCCTGAAAGCCGGCGCGACCTCCATCGCGATGTCGGCTCCCGAGTTGCCCGCACCGACGAGGAGGATCGGACCCGGGCGCAGCTGTGAGGGGCGGCGGTACTCGCTCGAGTGCATGCGGACGATCTGGGGGTCGAGCTCGGCGGCGAAGCCGGGCACGTTCGGTGTCCCGTAGAAGCCGGTGGCGACGACGACCGACGTGGCGCTGAGACGACGCTCGCCGCACTCGACGAGGTACCGTCCGCCGCCGCCGGAGAGACGGTCGACCCTCCAGCCGCTCCGGACCGGGAGCTCGAACCGCTCCGCGTAGGCCTCCAGGTAGTCGGCGGTCTCCCTCGCGGTCGGGAACGACCAGCCCGGGGCGGGGAAGCTCCACCCCGGGAGCCCGTCGTAGCGCGCCGGTGTGAACAGCCGCAGCGAATCCCACGTCCGTGTGCGCCACGCGCCGCCGATGCGCGCGTTCGCGTCGAGGATCACGAACCGCTGTCCGAGCTGCTTCAGGTAGTAGCCGAGCGAGAGGCCGGCCTGGCCCCCGCCGATCACGATCGTCTCGAACTCCTCGAGCGCCGGTTCCGGCCGCTCCATCGCTGCTTGCGTCGCCGCCATCGGATGCCTCCTCGCTCGTCGTGAGTGCCTGCCTCGACCGTATGGCGGCGTCGCCGAATACACATCGCGCGGATCCGCCAACTTCGCGGCGGCCGCCGATGGTCAGTTCTGACCAGTGTCAGACGAGGTCGTGCTCGAAGGCGAAGGCGCCCGCCGCCGCCCGCGAGCCGACGTCGAGCTTGCGGAAGATGTTCTGGACGTGCCGCGCGACCGTGTGCTGGCTGATCACGAGCTCGTTCGCGATTTCGCGATTGCTCAGGCCGCTCGCGAGCAGGCGGAGAACTTCCAGCTCGCGTGAACTGAGACCGTGCGGCGGGGCCTCGGCGCCGGTCAACACGTCGACGGCGGCGACGTCCGCGGCCGCTCCGAGTTGTTCGAACATGTCCCGCGCCGCGTCGAGCTCCAGCGCGAACGCGTCCTCGTCGCCCAGCTCACGGCAGGCCCGGGCGACCAGGAGGCGCGTCCGCGCCGCCTCGTACGGCGCCTCGAGCTCCCGCCAGGCCTGGAACGCGCTCCGGAGATGGGCGAGCGCCCCACCCGCGTCTCCCGCCGCGAGTCCGATCGCCCCGCGCATCTGTGCGAGCTGCGCGCGTAGGAGCTCGCTTTCGGAGTCGGTGCAGATCTGCTCGAGCTCCGCGCACGCGGCGCGCGCCTCCTCGAGCTCGCCCACGGCAATCATGATCTCCGCACTCGCCGGCAGCAGGCTCGCCCTCCGCAGCGGGTCGGTGGTCTCCGCGAGCGCGCGCCTGATCGCGGTGGCCGCAGCGGACGTCTTGCCCTGGGCGAGGCGCAGGAGCGCCCAGCCGGGTTGCGGCTCGAGCCCGAGCCCGCTGGCGCGGCGATACGCCCGCTCTGCCTCGGCGAGCTCGCCCTGCAGGCGGCGGACCTCGCCGCAGAGGTAGGCGGCCTTGGCGACTGCCGGCTGGTTGGCCACGGCCTGCGAGCGGCGGTCGGCGCGCTCCGCCTCGGCGAGCGCGTCCTGCCACGCACCCTGCAGGCGCAGGATCTCGGCTCGATGGACGGAGCAACGGCCCGTGAAGGCCAACAGGTCGGTCTGTTCGGTGCACCAGCGGGTGAGCGCGTCGGTCCACTCGCGTGCGCGCCGGAGCTCGTGGACGTCCTCGCAGGCGAGGATGACCCCGCAGTAGACGATCCCGGTCACGATCGGGTGGATGCCCTCAGCGGTGACCGCCACCATCGCCTCGTCGAGGAGCGCCAACCCTTCCCGCACCCGGCGATTGCGCACGAGGACGTCGCCTTGGGCGAACAGCGCCAGCGCGAAGAGATCGGGGTCTCCGAAGCGCCTAGCGGCATCGGCCGCTGCGGCAGCCGTCTCGACGGCGCCGTCGACGTCGCCTTCGGCTTCACGTTGAAACGCAACCGGCATCTGTAGGTAGGCCCGCTCGACGCATTCGCCTTCGGCCTCGAGAAGGCGGTGTGCGCGCCCGAACCAGCCTGTGGCCGGGCCCATCTGCCCGCGGATCGCAAGCTGCATGCCGATCCAGAACGCGCAGCGGGCGGCGCGGCAGGCGTCGCCGCTCTCGGCATAACGCCCACACGCGTCACCGAGGAGGCGCATCCACTCGTCCTCCTGGCCGAGCATGTAGGCCGCCGTCGCCAGGAGAACCAGGTCAGGCGCTTTCAGCGGCTCGGTGGTCTCGGCCTCCGCGAGCGCGTCGTACGCGGCGGCCCACGACGACCGCTCGTATGCCTCGCGTCCCCGCTCGACCTTGCCTGCCACGGCCGCCCAACCGTACCGCCGAAGCTGGCAAGAATGCAGCCATTGGGAGACGCCGCACCTCGAGCGCGCGCGAGGCGCGCTACGCGGGTTGTTGGAGCTGCCGTTCGAGCGCGTGATCACCGCGCACGGCGAGCCGCTACATGACCGCGCCGCGTTCGAGCAGGCGCTCGAGCGGCCCGCCTGGCGCGAGTGACGCGTCAGGCCTTGCGGCCGACGAGGCGGATCTTCTCCGCGCTCGTCGGGTTCTGGAGCTCATGGTCGCGCTCGACGACCTCCCATGGCCACGACATCGCCGGCACCCTGGCCTGCCGCGTTAAGTCTTTGTTGAGCGCGCAATCTCCGCGAAAGGCGCGCCCGTATCTCCTGGCAGACCAAGGAGGCAACAATGACAAGGATCGGGAAACTTCGCGGATCGCTCCTGCTCGCCGTCGTGCTGGCGGCGGGCCTGACGGCGGCGCTGCTGGCCACACGTTCGAGCAATGCGAGCGGGGCGAAAACTCGACAGGTGGTGAAGGTGATGCGCAACCCGACGCTCGGCAAGCGCATCCTCGTGACGCGCAGCGGGATGACGCTCTACTCGCTGAGCGCCGAACGGCACAGCCGCTTCATCTGCACGACATCGGCCTGCATCGCGCTCTGGAAGCCGCTCACAGTCCCGGCCGGCGTGAAGCCGACGGGCGCCAACGGCCTCTCGACGGTGAGGCGCCCCGACGGCAAGCGCCAGGTGGCGTTCAAGGGCGCACCGCTGTACCGCTTCGTTCAGGACATGAAGCCCGGCGATGCGAAGGGCAACGGGTTCCGCGACGTCGGCGTCTGGCGCCCTGTCGCGGTCGCCGGCGGCAACGCTACGACACCCGCACCGGCACCCGCGCCCAGCAGGAGCTCCTACGGCTACTGAGGGCTAGACAGAGGAGGTCGCGGCCACACTCCCCGCGTGCAGGACGCACGTAGGCCGCGACCTCCTCAGCGGTTGACGGTGGAGCGTTAAGAAAGGAGGTCGGCCAGGCCCAAGTCGGCCGGCCTGCGGCCGTCGTCGGCGGCGAGGCTCGGGTCGGCGCCGCGCTCGAGAAGCAGTCGCGCCAGCTCCTCGTCCTCGTTCTGGGCCGCGCTGTGCAAAGCCGTGAAGCCGCCCTCGCCGCGGCCGTTCGGGTCGGCGCCGGAGTCGAGCAGCACCTGCGCGAGCGGCGCCGAGCGCACGAAGGCCGCGGTGCCGAGCGGCGGCACCTTCGCGATGTCGCTCCTCGAGAGGGCGTTCGGGTCGGCGCCGCGCTCGAGCAGCAGGCGCATGGCATTCTCCTGGCCGCCGAAGATCGCGAGGTGGAGCGCGGTGAACCCGTCGTCCGAGAGCGCGCGCGCCTGGTCAGGGTCGTCGTCGAGAATCCGCCCCAACTGCTCGGTCCGCCCGAAG
>JBEVNN010000269.1:0-5017 GCA_040508095.1 Gaiellaceae bacterium | reverse complement strand
CCGCTCGAAACCGACCAGCCGGCGACCGACCGCTGCGGCTCGTGCACGCGGTGCCTCGAGGCGTGTCCCACGGAAGCGCTTGTCGCGCCTGGCGTGCTCGACGCGCGTCGGTGCCTCTCGTATCTGACGATCGAACTGCGCGGCGACGTGCCCGAGGAATTCCACGCGGCGATGGGCAGCCAGATCTACGGCTGCGACATCTGTCAGGACGTCTGTCCGTGGAACCGCGGCGTCGAGAAGCGGCGGGCGGGGGAGACAGGGCCGGCCGACGCGGAGCCCCACGTCTCGCTCGTCGACTGGCTCGAGGCTGGGGACGAGGAGCTCGCGGCGCGCTACGACCGGCTGTTCGTTCCGCGCAACGACCCCCGCTACCTGCGCCGCAACGCTCTCGTCGCGCTCGGGAACTCCGGAGGCGAGCCGGGGCCGGCGCAACCCTACGCACGGGGCGACGAGCCGCTCCTGCGCGAGCAGGCCGAGTGGGCCCTCGCGCGGATCGGGGAGCGCGCATGACCGAGGCCGATCGCCTCCGCGAGACCGAGCAGTGGATTGCGTGGGTGCGCCTCGCCGCCGTGCCGTTCGCGATCGTCAACGTCGCGTTCGCCCACGACTACCCGAGCGGCTTCCAGGTCCGGGGCTGGGCGATCACGGCCGTCCTGGCGGTCGGGGCGCTCGTGCTGCTCTGGCTCAGCCGTCGCGACTGGCCGCGTGCCTCGCAGATGCGTCTCGGCCTCGCCGCGACCGCGTTCGACTTCGTCGTCGTGGCGGGGTACGTGCTCGTCTACTACTTCCAGACCGGCTCGCCGATCCGGCAGCTCCTGTTCCTGCCGCTCGTAGAGGCGGCGCTCCGCTACGGGATCCCGGGCGCGGTCGCCGCTGCGGCCGCAACCGTACCGGTGCTCGCGGTCTTCGAGTTGCTGCGCGCGCACCGGTTAGACCGTCCGTACCACGTGAACTACATCACGCTGCAGGTCGGGATCGAGCTGCTGATGGGCCTCGCGATCGGGTGGCTGGTCGCCCGCCTGGGCCGTCAGTCGGAGATCACCGAGTCGCGCGCACGAGAAGCCGAGCGCCTTCGCGACAGCCTCGGCCGGCGGGCCGACCTGCTCGAGGCCGCGAACCGCTGCGCCCGGGCGCTCAACTCCTCGCTCGAGCTAGACCAGGCCTTCGACGCGTTCATCCGCGAGATCCGCGGGCTGCTGCCGTTCGACCGCGTGGCGATCGTGCTGAGCGAAGCCGGCGTCGCGAAGGTGATGGCGGTTGCGGGCGCAGGCGCCGAGGACGTCCTGCCGGCGGGCTCGGGCCGGCCGGTCCACGGGACGATGCTCGAAGAGCTGCTGCGCACGAACCAGACGATCTACCGGCGCGACATGAGCGGCGCGGACTACCCCGAGGAGGACGAGTTCCTTGCTCTGGGCCTCCACTGCCGGCTGGCCGCACCGCTCCTCCAAGGTGCGCGCGCGATCGGGATGCTCTCGCTCGTCCGTCGCGAGGCCAACGCGTTCTCGAACGAGGAGGTCGAGCTGGCCGGCCTGCTCGGCCGGCTCGTGGCCAGCGCGGTGCAGAACATCCACGCGTACGAGACCGAGCGCAAGACCGTCGAGGAGCTGCGCCGCCTCTCGGCGTTGCGGGCGGACTTCGTGTCCCTGGTGTCCCACGAGTTGCGCACGCCGATGGCGGCCGTGATCGGCTCGGCGCGCACGCTGCAGGAGCGCTGGCGCGAGCTCTCTCCCGACCAGCGCGAGTCGTTCCTGGAGCTGATTGCGGGCGAGACGAACCGGCTGGCCGAGCTGATCAGCGACGTGCTCGACACGTCGCGGATCGAGGCCGGCACCTTCAGCTTCCGCTTCCGGGACGTCGACCTCGCCCAGCTGATCCGCGACGTCGTCGCGACCGCACAGCTGGGCCAGGACGAGGTGTTCCTGCGCGCGGACGTCCACGACCTGCTGCCCGAGATCCGCGGTGACGCCGAACGGCTGCGGCAGGTGCTGACCAACCTGATCGACAACGCCGTCAAGTACTCGCCGGCCGGGAGCGAGGTCGAAGTGCACGCGTACCCCGAGGACGGTCGCGTGCGGATCGACGTCCACGACCACGGCCCCGGGATCGCGAAGGAGGACCAGAAGCTGATCTTCGAGAAGTTCGGCCGGGTCACGGGAAGCGGCATCGCGCGACCGGGCACCGGCCTCGGGCTGTTCATCGCGCGCTCGATCGCCGAGGCTCACGGCGGCGGGCTCGAGGTGCAGTCGGTGCCCGAGCACGGCGCGACGTTCACCCTGGAGCTGCCGGCCCAGAACTAGACGCTAGGCGACGCGGACGCGGGAGAGGCCCAGCTCCCGCTGCACGGCCTTCGCGCGCTCGGCGATCTCGCGGCGCAGCTCCGCCGGCTCGAGCACGACCGCCTCGCCGCGGTAGCTGAGGATCTCGCCGACAAGCCACTCCGGGCTCCCGACCGGGCGTTCGGCCACCGCCGAACCGTCCGCAAGCCGGCGCGCGCCCTTTTCGAGCTCCCAGCGCGCGATCTCCGGCGAGTACCAGATGCGGGCGGGCCGCGCGTCGCGAAACTCGTGGGGGTCGAAGCCCTCCCGCGGCTCGAAGTGCCCGCGCTGGAGCCGCGCGCTGCGCATGCGGTCGAGCCGGAACGACCGCTCGCCGTCGCGCGTCCGGTCCCACGTGTGCACGTACCAGTACGGCAGCCGCCGCTCGAGCGCGTACGGCTCCACGAGGTGCGTCGAGACCTCCTCGTCGCCCTCCTTCAGGTAGTCGACCTCGACGAGGCGCCGCTCGCGCAGGCCGCGGCTGAGGGTGCCGACGAGGTCCTCCTCGGCACGCTGCACCTGAGGCTCGGGCGTCTGCGCGAGCTCGAACTCGCCGAACGTCTCCTCGAGCTTCGCCCGCACCCGATCGAGCGGCGTGCGCGCGTCGGCGGCAATCATCGGGCCGACGAACTCGAGGGCTAGCCGGATCGCGCGCGCCTCGAGCGGCGTCAGGCGCGGCGGCGCGCGGAAGGTGTCGCCGAACAGCTCCTTGTCCACGCGGACGGTGTCGCCGTCGAGCTCCGCGTAGACCGCGTAGCAGCCGCCGCCGAAGTTCACGAGGTTCAGCAGTGAGAGGTGCTCTTGCAGCTCCTCGATCGTCTTGAGGTTGAAATCCCTCAGAAGCTCCTGAGCGGGGATCTCGGCTTCGCTGTCGTCACCGCAGCGGTCCAGCAGATACGCAAGCATCGCCTGTAGCACGCCGAACCGCTCCGGAGGCAACGGTGCGACAGGACGGTCGACCGCCTCTGGCTCAGGCTGCCCGTCGGCCTCGTTGGCAAGCGGAATCGGCTGTCCCTCGTGCCGTTCCCGAACGAGTCTCAGGCCCCGCGCGACCTCGCGCCGAAGCTCGTCGGGGGCCTGGGGCGCCGCGCGGCCGTCCTGGCGGAGCACCCACGACGCGAGCAGCGGGAGGCTCGAGTACTCGGTCGCGAAGACACCGTCCGCGACCTTCGTCCCGAAGGTGCGCTCGACCCACCACGCTGTGTCGCCGCCCACCTCGATCCGCGCCTCGCCCACGGCGTCGCCGATCTGCCAGGGCGGCCGGCCGCGGTAGCGGTCGACCTCGAACTCGGCCGGGAGGCGGAAGTCGCGCTCGCGCCGCGTGGCGAACCGGATCTCGCCACGGATACGGGAGACGCGGAAGGTGCGCTCGTCGTCCGCGTCCAGGTCGAGGCCGACGACGTACCAGGCGGCCGCATCCTGGAAGAGCGCGTACGGGTTCACCGTCCGCTCGCGCTCCTCGTCGCGGGAGATCGACCAGTACGGGAACTTGACCGTGCGTTGCTTGGAGATTGCGGACTCGAGCTTGCTCAGCCGGCCCTGCATCTCGACGGAGTAGTCCGGGTCGACCACCTCGACTCTCTCTGCGGTCCCCGTCCGCTCCTCCGCGAACCCGGGCCGCCCGAGCGCGAGGTTCTGCAGGGCGAGCCGCAGCGGCTCGGCGTAGGCGAACTTGCCCTCGAGCAGGTAGAAGCATGTTTGCAGCGCCGCGAGCTCGTCGTCGGTCAGCTCCAGCGGAGGGAGGAAGTACCGCTCGGAGCGCATGGTGTAGAGCTCCTCGCCGGTGTACTCGTCGCGCTGGGAGTGCAGCGGCACGCCGAGTGCGATCAGCTCGGCGCGGTCGGAATAGAAGCGCCGGGCGAAGGCCTCGTCCGACATCTCCTGGTAGCCCTCGACCTGGCCCTTGATCTCGCGCGCCGTCACGGCCCGCCGCTCCGCCATCAGGAAGGCGACGAGCGAGAGCTGACGGATCAGCTTGTCCGTGTCGTGCGACACCCGGGGCGAGACTATCGCCTAAGGCCCGCCCGGGCTACGCCGCGACCTTGGAGCGTTCCAGGTGCTGGTGTGACGGACAGTAGTCGCGTTCGGGCAGCGGGGTGCGCTGGCACGGCTTGCCCTTGCGCGTCGTCGCCCGGCAGCGCGCGACGCCGCCGTCGAAGGCGCCGGCCTCGATCTGGCTCTCGATGAACGCGACCGCCGCGGCAACGCCCTCGCGCACGGCCCACGCGACCTGCGCCTGGCACGTGATCGGGAAGTAGCGCCGGATGTCCTGGAAGAGCGCGCGGTCGGGCTTCGCAAAATAGAGCGGGTCCTTCGCCAAGCGCTCCATGGTCTGCTCACACGCTTCGAGCACCTCTCGGCGGTACTCGATCCGCGTCTCCGGGGCGACGTACGGGTCGACGAGATCTTTGATCGACCGGTAGATCGCACGTGAGTACTGATACATGCAGGCCTGAATCTGAAGCGTCCGCTCGTCCACGGTCAGTATCTCCGGCTGCGATTAATCTCCCGCAAAGCTTTGTTAATTGGGGGTTAATCCACTCCCTGGGGCTGGGCTGCGGGTCCGAGTCTAACGAACCCGGGCCGTGTTACAAAGTGCCCTTTCCCGTTTGCTTGCCGGTAAACGTCCGCGCCGCCGAGTCGGCGCCTTACGGAGTAATCGGACGCGGATATGGGCCGCGGTATCCGTGGCGGTGCGCCTC
>JBEVNN010000249.1:0-3148 GCA_040508095.1 Gaiellaceae bacterium | reverse complement strand
TCGCGCGCCCGCTCGGCTATGCGAACGCGCTCGCGATCTTCGCCGCAATCGGGATCCTGCTGGCGCTCGGTCTCGCGCTGAGGGCTCGCCAACCCGTCGTCCGCGCACTGGCCTCTGCCGCGCTCGTCGTGCTGGCGCCGACGCTCTACTTCACCTACGGTCGCGGCGCCTGGATCGGGCTCGCGGCGGGCCTCGTCGCGCTGTTCGCGATCGAGCACGACCGGCTCGAGCTTCTTGCACGGATGAGCGCGCTCGCGGTGGCCCCGGCGATCGCCGTCTTCCTCGCCTCTCGCACGTCGCCGCTCACCTCGGATCCGCGGTCCGTGGCGGCCGCAACCCACGACGGACGCCGGCTCGTTGTCGCGATCGTGATCCTCGCCGTAGCCGCAGCCTTCGCCCCGCTGGCGGCCGAGCGACTCCGCCTGGGCCGCGCCCGCCGCCCGCTCTTGCTGGCTGCGGCGCTGCTCCTCGCCGTCGCGGCCGTGGTCGCGCTCGTGCGCGTCGGCGGGCCGCAAGGAGCGGTGCGGCGCGCATATCACGCCTTCAACGCGCCGGCACCGCTCGTCGGCCAGGACTCGAGCCGGCGGCTGTTCAGCCTGTCCGGCAGCAACCGGTCCGAATACTGGCGCGTGGCCTGGCGGGAGTGGACCGACCACCCCTTGCTCGGCGGCGGGGCGGGCAGCTTCCAGCGGTTCTGGCTCCGGCACCGGAGCAACGACCTTCCGGTTCGCGACGCCCACAGCCTCTACCTCGAGACGCTCGCCGAGCTCGGACCGCTCGGGCTCGCGCTCCTGCTCTGCGCGCTCGCGGTCCCGCTCCTCGCCGTCCGCTCGGCGCGCAGCCACCCGCTCGCGGCCGGCGCGCTCGGGGCCTACGTGGCGTACCTCGTCCACGCCGGCATCGACTGGGACTGGGAGATGCCCGCTGTGACGGTGGCGGCGCTCGCGTGCGGCGTCGCCCTGCTGCTCGCTGCCCGAGGCGCGGAGACACGACAACTCGGCCGCGCTCCGCGGATCGCCGGCGCCGCCGCCGCGGCCGCGCTCGCCTGCGTCGCGCTCTTCGGCTTCGTGGGCAACCGGGCCGAGCAGGCCTCGGCGGACGCCCTCGATGCCGCCCAGCTCACCTCGGCGGCCGGCGAGGCGCGGCAGGCGCGCCACTGGGAGCGGTGGTCGGGCACGCCGTGGCGGCTGCTCGGCGAGTCGCAGCTGCAGGTCGGCCAGGTCGACCGCGCGCGCAGAAGCTTCCTCGAGGGCCTCGAGCACGACCGCGAGGACTGGGAGCTCTGGCTCGACCTCGCGCTGGTCAGCCGCGGCGAGCAGCGCCGTGCGGCGCTCGAGCGCGTGGCCGAGCTCAACCCGCAAAGCACCGAGCTACGCCAGCTGACGACCTCTTCGTAGCCGCGCGCAGCGCACCGCAAGGTTGCCGGGCCGAAGGGATCAACTTCGGTAACTCACGTGAGACCTCGACCCTCGGGGGGCCGCTAATGAAGAAATTCAGCACGACCGGACGCGCGCGCATCGTTGCGGCGGCACTTGTCGTTGCGGCGGCAGGGGTGTTCGCGTCCGTCGGTATGGCCGGGTTCGGCGCGAAGCTCGTCGGCATGTCGCACACGTCGACGCCGACTGCCCAGCAGTACCCGGCAGGGAAGGTGACGATCTGCCACCACACCCATTCCCAGAAGAACCCGTTCGTGACGATCACCGTCTCCCAGAACGCGGTTGCCGCGCACGTGCGGAACCACGGCGACACGATCGGCCCCTGCTCGGATCAGGCGGCCCCGGTCGTGCCGGTCGTCCCCGGCCAGGCGAAGAAGGCCGTCAAGGTGCACAAGGCCCACAAGGCGAAGCACGCGAACAAGGGCCAGCTCCGTCGCAACAGCAAGTCCAAGACGAAGCACGAGAGCACCCAGGCCAACGACCACGCCAACAAGGGCGTCGGCCACAAGCCGACCGCCACCGGCCCGAGCACCTCCCACGGCAAGGGCCAGGCGAAGGGCCACAACAAGACGCACGGCCCGCCCGCCGGCAAGTCACACGGCCAGGGAAACGGGAACGGCAACGGCCACGACAAGAGCCAGAACGATCACGGCCAGGGTCATGGCCAGGAGAACGGTCACAGCAACAACCCCGGTAGCGGCGGCAACGGGAAGGGCAAAGGCCACTAGCCCGAACGTTCCACCGCCTTCGGACCGCACGAGCAGAGCCCCGCGTTGTCGGGGCTCTCTCGTTAAGGTCGTGGGAATGACGTCGACCTGCCTGCAAGAGCGATTGGCGGCCTTGCCGCTCACGATCGAGTCGTACGAGCTCGAGCGGCTCGAGCAGCCGGTGACCCGAGGCTTCACGCGCGTCACGACCGTCGTGCACCTGTACGGCGACGGGGTCGAAGGCGTGGGCGAGGACGTCACCTGGTACACGGAGCACCACGACCGCGAGCAGGCCGCCGGCCCGGTGCTCCCGCTCGCGGGCGACTGGACGCTGACGTCCTTCTCCGACGTCCTCGAGATGCCCGACCCCCACCGCCGCTGGGCGTACGAGAGCGCGGCGCTGGACCTGGCGCTGCGCCAGGCGCAATCGAGCCTCGCCGAGCTGGTCGGACGCGAGCCCGAGCCGGTCGCATTCGTCATCTCGCCCGGCCTCGGCGACCCTCCGACGAGCCGGGTTGTCCGCCGCTGGCTCGAGCTCGAGCCGAGCCATCGCTTCAAGCTCGACCCGGCCGGTGACTGGAGCGACGAGCTGATCACCGAGCTTGCGGGGACGACCGCGATCGTGACCGTGGACTACAAGGCCTACTACAGGCCCGAGGACGGGCCGCCGCCCGACCCCGAGCTCTACCACCGCGTCGCCGAGGGCTTCCCGCAGGCGTACCTGGAGGACCCTGCGCTTACCGACGAGACCGATCTCGTGCTCGAGCCGCACCGCGACCGGGTGACGTGGGATGCGCCGATCCACTCGATCGCAGACGTCGAGGCGCTCCCGTTCCCGCCGCGCGTGCTCAACTCGAAGCCCTCGCGCTTCGGCCGGCTCCAAGAGCTACTGGCGTTCTACGAGCACTGCGACGCCAACGGCATCGCGCTCTACGGCGGTGGCATGTTCGAGCTCGGCCCGGGACGCGGGCAGGTGCAGTACCTCGCCTCGCTCTTCCATCCCGA
>JBEVNN010000242.1:0-4496 GCA_040508095.1 Gaiellaceae bacterium | reverse complement strand
GGGATCTCCTCCAGCACCAGCAGCCGGCTCGTCGATAGCTCCTCGTAGACCCGCGGGGCGTCGAGGCGCGGGAACGCCGTCAGGGCCGAGCGCAGGCGCTCGACGTTCTGGCCCTCGAGGCGAAAGTCGAGCTCGCGCCGCAGCGAGTCGGAGAGATGCTCGATTGCCGCCGGGAGGTCGACGATCCTCCGGAGTGCCTCGCGGTTGGCCGTCTTGCTCGCGAACAGCTCGAGCAGACTGAGGTCGCGCAGGATGTCGTGCTCCGCCGTCGGGCGCTGCACCTTGACGACCACGCGATCGCCGTTGTCGAGCACCGCGCGGTGTACCTGCCCGATCGTCCCGGCGGCCAGCGGCTCGGGCTCGATCGAGGCGAACACGTCTTCCCAGGGGACGCCGAGCTCCTGCTCCATCACGCCGACGACCTCGTGCTCGTCGAGTGGCGTGACCCGGTCCTGCAGTGCTGCGAGCTCCGCGACCGCCTCGGGCGGGATCAGATCGGGCCGGGTCGAGAGGATCTGACCAATCTTCGCGAACGTCGGGCCGAGCTCCTCGAGCGCCTCGCGCAACCGCCGAGCGCGGAGCTCGGGCGGGTCGTCCTCGCGGCGCGACTCGTTGAAGCCGTACTTGCCGAGGACGGTCGCGATCCGCGCGGCGCGCCCCAGGAGCCGCTGGTCGGCCGCGGCGCTCACGCGCCCCTTCCAGCCGTGTCCCCTTCGGCCACGCCCGGGGACTGTCCCCGGTCATGGGCCAAACGGACGCGGCTCAGCTGGAATGAAGGTGTGACAGTTCGTCCACAGGACATCTCAAGAATCCTCGCTGTGGGTCTGGACGATCACGACGGTGCACGGCGCATTGTGGGAGACGCGGTTCGGGACGTTGCGAAGCAGGAACTCCCGCCGGCCGCTCATGCCGACGCTGCCGACCACGATCACGTCTGTCCTCTCGCGGCGAGCCGCGTTCACGATCGCTTCCGCCGGATCGTCGCCCGAGACCACCGCAGCCCGCTTCCGCTCGCCGTCGAGGCCTGAGATGTACTCCTCCAGGTCGCGCACCGCATCCGCCCGCGCGACGTTGTCCCCGACGAGCACCCGCAGCACGAGCAGCTCGGCCTCGTAGCGCGACGCCATCTCCGCGGCGAACCGCACCGCGCGCTCGGCGGTCTCGGAGCGGTCGGTCGCGACCATCACGAGCCGCACCGCGTCCACGGGTGCCTTCCGCCGCAACCGCATCAGGCCTGGCCGCCGAGCGCCTGCGGGAGCTCCGTCCGCGAGCCAATTCCGAGCTTTCGGTAGACGTTGCTGAGGTGCACCTCGACGGTCTTCGTGGTGACGAAGAGCGCCTGGGCGATGTCCTTGTTGGAGAGCCCCTCCGCCGCGAAGTTCGCCACGCGCTTCTCGCTCGCCGTCAGCGACTCGACACCGGAGAGCAGCAGCCGCCGCGGCCGCGCTCCCGTCGCCTCGAGCTCCGTCTCCGCCTGGTCGACAAGCGGTTGCGAGCCGCAGCGGACGGCGAAGTCGAGCCCTTCCTTCAGCAGCTCCCGCGCTTCCGCGCGGCTGTTCGACCGGCGAAGCGCGGCCCCGAGCTCGACCAGCGTCCGTGCCCGCTCGAGCTGCGCCGTCGACCCGCGAAGAACCGCGAGCGACTCGCGCAAGGTCTCGATCCCCTCCTGGCCGCCCTCGGCCATCCCGCGCACACGCAGCGCGACGCCGAGCGGCCGGGGTGCGCCCCAGGCCCGCGCAACCTCGACCTCCGTGCGCGCGAGCTCGAGGGCCTCGTCGCGCCGCTCGAGCGCCAGCAGCGCGAGTGCGAGGTGTGACCGCCACGCGACGACCGCCGGATTGTAGATCTCGAAGGCCTCCGTGCACGTGCCGAGCCGCTCCCAGTCAGCGGCCGCGCCGGCGAAATCGCGCCGTGCGTACCGCACCCAGCCCCGCGCGCCGAGGAAGAAGATCATGTGGCCGCTCTGGGCGACCTCCTCCGGGAGCCCGAGCCCCGCGAGCGACTCCTCGGCCTCGTCGACCTCGCCGCGGTTGGTCAGCACGTCGGCGAGATACGAGCGGTAGTAGATCGCACCCTGCTGGCTCGGGAGGTACGAGACCAGCTCGTCCGACTCGCGCAAGTCCTGGATCGCGCCTTCGAGGTCGCCGCGCTGCGCCAGAGTGAGGCCGCGGAAGCAGAGCAGGTTCGAGAGCGTGACCAGCTCTCCGCGCTTCCTCGCGGCCTCCATCAGCACGTCGAAGAAGCGATCGAGGTCGTCGTTGAGCTCGGCGTACATCAGGGCCGTCACGGCGCACGAGATGGCGACCGAGGGCATGCTCTCCACCAGCGCGGCGACCATCTTCGGCTCGGCCAGCTCCGCCACACCTTCGCGGTTGACCCCACGGCGGGCCTCGAAGTAGCGCAGCGTGCCGATCATCACCGCTCTGCCCATGTCGCCGACCAGCGCGTTCTCGTCGACGCTCGCGATTCGCTCCTTCGAGATCTCGAACACGTCCGAGTCGAACCCTGCCGAGTTGATCAGCTCCGCCTCGAGCAGCTCGCACAGCTCGGGCTCGCCGCCGCCGAGGTGCTTGATCGCCTGTTTGAACACCCGGGCCGCCTCGGGCCCGCGGTTGAGCCGAAAGAGCGACCGCCCGAGCTCGAGCGACAGACGCGCATGCCGCAGCGGCTCGTCGGTCGCCGTGAGCGCCTCGCGGAGGTGCCGCGCCGCGGCGGCGACGTCGACGCGCTGCTCGGCGAGCCCCAGGTCGATCAGGGTGTCCACGCGCGCCTCCGCCGTCGGTGGCTCGGCGAGTGCCCGGCGCAGGTAGCGCACCGCGACCTCAGCGGCGCCGCGGACGAGGGCGCGGTCGGCCGCCACGCGCAGGGTGTCGACCACAAACGGGTCGCCGGCCGCCGGGACGAGGTCGAGGTGCGCGGCGACGCGTTCCGGCTCGGCCTGCGCCGCCGCCAGCAGCTCCGCCGCGCGGCGGTGAGCAAGAAGGCGGTGGGCCGAATCGATCGACTCGTAGACGGCCGACCGCACGACCGGGTGGACGAACTCGACCGTCGGCGTCGAGACGCGGAGCAGGTCGGCGCGCGCGAGCCACGTCGCGGCGAGCGTCGAGAGGTGGCGATCGTCGAGGTCCGCGAGCGCTGCGACGTCGCGCTGCTCCGCGCCGTCGCCGAGCACGGCCGCCGCGGTCGCGAAGCGCCTGGCCTCCTCCGGGAGCCGCGAGAGCCGCAGCGCGACCGCACGCGTCACCGGCTCCGGCCCGACCTCGTGCACACGCGCCGCGTTCTCGGCGCGCGGTAGGACCCCCTCGCCGTGCAGCGCATCGACCAGCGCACGGACGAAGAGCGGGTTGCCGCCGGTCGCCGCGTAGCACGCCGCGGCGAAGGCGGGATCCGGCGGAGTGTTGAAATGCTCAGCGACGAGCGCCGCGACTCCCGGCTCGCTGAGCGCGGTCGGCCGGATGACGAGCGCCGTAGGATCGGAGACGAGCTCCGTCAGGAGCTCCTTCTCGACGCTTTGCTCGGGCGGCCGCAGCCCGAGCACGACGAGTACCGGCAGCCCTTCGAGGCGGCGGCCGAGGAACGAGAGCCAGCGGAGCGTCGGCGCATCGCTCCAGTGCACGTCGTCGATCACGATCGCCGCAGGCCGCTGCGCGGCGATGTTCGCGGCCAGCCAGTACAGCCCGTGCAGCACGCCGAACGAGACGTCGCCCAGCGCGTCGCCCGTGAGCTCCTCGTCGCCGAAGATCCGCTCCGCCAGCCCGGCCGTCCCTGACAGCGCCTCGTCGCGCTCATCCTGCGAGAGCGACGCGAGGTAGGGCTCGAAGAGCTGGCGCACCACGCCGTAGGCGAACTCCTGCTCGAGGTCGGCGCTCCGCGCGACGAGCACCTCGAAGCCGGACTGCGCCGCGAGCGCGCGCGCTTCGGCAACGAGCCGCGTCTTCCCCATCCCCGCACGCCCCGCGATTGCGACCACCCGTCCAGCGCCCGTGGCGGCGGCGTCGACGACGGCGTGCAGCGCAGCGAGCTCCGCCTCGCGCTCGAGCAGCGGTGTGGTGGCAACTGGCACCTCGGCGCGCCGGCGCGGCATGCGCGGCTTCGCCTTCTCCCTCTCGCGCGTCGAGAGCGGCGGGAACTCGGCCGGAAGACCGAAGATCTCGAGCTGGTAGAGCCGCTCGGGCTGCTCGATGTCGGGCAGCGCAGCCTCGCCGAGGTCGCGCAGCCCGAGCCCGGCCGTGAGCTCGCTGCGGACCAGAGTCGCAGTCGTGCTGGAGAGCAGGACCTGGCCACCGTGGCCCGCGTCGCCGATCCGCGACGCCTGGTGCACCGCGAGACCGACATACCCGTCGGTGCCCACGCTCGCCTCGCCTGTGTGGAGGCCCATGCGTACGCGCACCTGGACGCCTTCCGCCCACTCGTGCCCGAACAGCGCCCACTGCGCCGCCGCGGCGGCGTCGACCGCCGAACCAGCGCTGCGGAAGACGACGAAGAACGAGTCGCCC
>JBEVNN010000183.1:0-6823 GCA_040508095.1 Gaiellaceae bacterium | reverse complement strand
GAGCGCGTCTCGCCGATCAGCAGCGCGAGAAAGAGGATCGAGACGCCGATCACGATGAAGCTGTCGGCGAGGTTGAACGCCGGCCAGTAGCGGAGGTCGAGGAAGTCGGTGACGTGGCCGAGGCGGATCCGGTCGATCAGGTTCGAGGCCGAGCCGCCGATCAGGAGCCCGAGCGCGACGGGCAGCACTGGGTGGCGTGCCCCCGAGCGCGCGAAGAAGACGAGCATCCAGCCCACCGCGAACGCCGTCAGCGCCGTCACCACGGCCGTGGCGCTCGAGAAGAGCCCGAACGCGATTCCGGAGTTCTGCACGTGGTGGATCGCGAAGGGCCCGATCACGTGCACCGAGTCGTCGAACGCGAGTTGCGAGGAGACGATCAGCTTCGTCACCTGGTCGGCCGCGATCGCCGCGATCACGACCGCGCCCAGGGCCAGCCACTGCTGCGGGCCTGCCGCCAGGGAGCGCTCCGCGACCGAGACCGGCGTCAGCGCGTCCGTACTGGAGCCAACGCGGACGTCAACCGTCCGCGGAGCCGGTTCGCTCACCCGCGTTCCTCGCGGCGCTTGCAGTCGATGCAACGCGTCGTCCACGGCAGCGCCTCCAGGCGCTCCTCGGGGATGGCCTGGCCGCACTTCGGGCAGATCCCGTACGTCCCATCCTCGATCCGCTGCAGCGCGGCATCGATCGCCTGCAGCAGCCGCTCCTCGTTGCCCTCGAGCGTCGCGTCCAGCTCGCGGTCGAAGGTCGACGTCGCCATGTCGCCCGGGTGGTTGTCGCTGGGGATCTCCTCGCGATCGTCCTCGAGCTGGCCACGGTTCTCCTCGTGGATGTAGTCGAGCGCCTCCTTTACCCGCCGCTGCTCATCGAGCAGGCGCTGCTTGAAGTGCTCGGTGTCGAGGGCCGTGGTCACGATGCGTTCCTGCTACCCAACACGTCCCGGCTGGTGATTGCAGTCGGGCGTCCGGGCAGAGCCCGAACGACCTGAGGACGCCGTCGCAAGCGCCGGCTCAGGGCTCGGTCCAGCCTCCGCTCGATCTCCGCCGGCCCCACGCCCTCCATCAGGACGACCTTTTCCCTCGCGCCGTGGCCGGAAACGATCGAGAGCGAACGGCGGGGCAGCTCGAGCGTGTCGGCGAGCAGGTCGAGAACGGCCTCGTTCGCCCGCCCGCGCTCCGGCGGCGCGCTCACGCGGACCTTCCAACCGTCCCCGTAACGCCCTGCGACCTCGGTCCGCCGCGCCCCCGGAGAGACGCGGAGCCGCACGCGCGTCGAGGGCTTCGCCATGGGGGCCAGTATAGGTTCGGAGGCTGGGTCTCAGGCGGCCTGCGCGTCTGCCTCGGGGTCGGCTCCGGCGTCTTCGACCGCGTCGAGTGCGACCTCCAGCAGCGCGCGCACCTTCCGGGCCTCCGCGAGCAGGCGCTCCCGCTCCGCGAGGGCCGCTCGCGTGACAGCGCGAGCCTCCGCGTGCGCCTCGTCGAGCACGATCCCGGCCTCGCGCCTCGCCTGGTCCTTCAGCTCGTGGGCCGACTTCTCAGCGGAGACGAGCGTCGTCCGCAGCAGCGTCTCGAGGTCGCGGTGCCGAGCGAGCTCGCCCTCGAGCTGCTCGATCCGGTCGGCGAACTCGGCGCGCTCCCGCCAGACCTCCTCGAACGAGCACGCGACGTCCTCGAGCAGCTGGTCGACCGGCTTGCAGCGGTAACCGCGCCAGCTGCGTGGGAGGTCTACGTGGTGGAGCTCCACCGGGGTGATGGTCATAACGGTCTCCTCAGGAGTAGTGGGCAAAGAGCGCGTCGATCACGCGCATCAGGGCGATCAACGCGAGCATGGCCACCACGGGCGAGAGGTCGAGCGCTCCGAGCGGCGGCAGGATCCGCCGGAAGATCCGCAGGTACGGCTCGCACACGTCGCGGAGGAAGTCCGTCATCCGCCGCAACCAGATCGAATACGGCAGCTGCACCCACGACGTCAGGACGTACACGAAGATCAGCAGGATGTAGACCCAGAGGAACACGTCGATGAAGGTGTTCACCCTCGACGCGGCGTCTGCGAGTACCGCAAGCGTGGCCATCAGGCGTGACTTCGGCTCGTCACGCCCGAATCCTCGGGATTAAGCCTGGTTGAAGAAGCCGCGCTCGAGCAGGCGGGCGCGCTCTTCCGCCGAGACCTGCACGTTGCGCGGGGTGAGCAGGAAGACCTTGTCGGCCACGCGCTGCATTCCGCCCTCGAGCGCATAGGTGAGCCCGCTCGTGAAGTCGATCAGCCGCTTCGAGAGCTCCTGGTCGGCGCCCTGGAGGTTGAGGATCACCGGGATCGAGTCCTTGAACTTGTCGGCGATCTGCTGCGCATCGTTGAAGCTGCGCGGCACGACCAGGTGCACCTGCACCGACGGGACGGCGCGCACGGGCGCGGCCGCGTCGTACGGGCCGCGGCGGTTGTTGCCGCGCGGGCGCAACGCGGTCGTCGGCGCCGCCTCCTCGGGGTCCGGGTCGGTCCAGTCGTCGAAGTCCTGCTGCCGGCCCCGCGGGGTCAGCCGGCGCACGTTCGGCCGCGAGCTGTAGGTGCGCCCCAGCTCCTCCTCGGTGAGGTAACCGTCCTCGTCCCAGTCGTCCTCCTCCTCGGCGATGCCGAAGTAGACGAGCGTTCGGTTCCAAACGTCTGCAAATCCCATGGTTCTGAGGATGTTATCGCTCGTAGAGAACGGACCCCAGCCGCACCATCGTGGCGCCCTCGTCGGCTGCCACGCGGTAGTCCTGGCTCGTCCCCATCGAGAGCTCACGCAGGCCGTTCCGCTCCGCCAGTTCGTGCAGCCGGCGGAAGTACGGCCGGGAGGCCTCCGCGTCGTCGGTGAACGGCGGCATCGTCATCAGCCCGACCACGTTCGCGTAGAGGGCGAGAAAGTCCTCCAGCTCGGCCTCGAGGATCCCGGACTTCGACCCCTCGCCGGAGAGGTTGACCTCGACCAGGGCAGGGATCTCGAGGCGCCGCGCGGCGGACTCGCTCGCAAGCGAGTGACACAGCTCGCAGAGCTCGTTCACGGTTCGCGCCTTGCGGCTCTGCAGGTGGCCGATGAAGTGCCAGCGGAAGGCGTCACCGTGCTGCGCGTGCTTGGCCTCGAGGTCCTGCGCGCGGTTCTCGCCGACGACCTCGATCCCGGCCTCGGCCAGCGCAGGCAAGTCCTCGACGTCCACGTACTTGGTCGCCGCGACGATCGTCACGTCCGGGGCGAGCTCGCCGCGAATGCGCTCGTAGTTCGCCCGTACGGTCTCAGGCGATAACGCCAAGCACACCCTGCCTGCCGGTCAGGCCGTCGTCTCGCCGGTGTGAGAAGAAACGGTCGGGGTTGCACGAGGTGCAGAGGTCGACGCGGTCGACCCGCACGCAGCCGGCGGCGCGCAGCGCCCGCTCCGCGGCCGACCAGAGGTCGAGCCTCCCGTCCTGCACCAGACCGGGCCCGAAGGCGCGGCGGTACCGCGTCGCCACCTCCTCCCCCACGTCGTAGCAGCACGGCCCGATCCCCGGGCCGATCACCGCCGCCACGAGCCCACCGTCCAGCGCGGCCACCCCCGACGCGGCGATCCCGCCGAGGAGGCCTCGCCAGCCCGCGTGCAGGACCGCCAGCGCGGGCTCGCGGCCGTTCGCTCGCGCGAGCGCGATCGGCAGGCAGTCGGCCGCCAGCGCCAGTACCGGCAGGCCGCGCTCGTCCGTCCAGAGGCCGTCGGCGCGCTCTCCGCGAGCGGCCGGCCGCGCCTTCAGGACATCGGCGGAGTGGTGCTGGTAGTTCATCGCGAGCGCATCGGGGTCGGCACCCACCTCCGCGCAGAACCGCCGCCGGTTCTCGTCGACCCGCTCCGGCTCGTCGGCGGTCGCGCGGCCGAGGTTGAGCGAGGCGAACGGCCCCTCGCTGACACCTCCCTCGCGGGTCGAGAAGACGACGTCGTACGGTCCCGGCGCGTTCTCCCAGCGGATCACTGCGCAATCAGCTCCTGGGCTGCGGCCAGCTCGGAGTCGCGGCCGTCGAGCTCGCCGTTCAGCTTGCGGCGCCGCAGTTCGGCGAGGACCTCCCCCACGCGCGGCGACTCCGCCAGGCCGAGCTCGGCGAGGTCGCTGCCGCTCACCTCCAGGCGCACGTCCCGCAGGCGCTCGAAGTACTGGTGCAGCTGCGGCACATCGGCGAGCGCCAGCGCGAACAGCGGCGCGTCGGGGGCGTACCGGTCGGCGAGCGCGACGACCTCCGCGGGATCCGTCGCCTCGCGCAGCCGCTCGACGAGTCGCGGCCCGACAGTCACAGCGGCCGCGATCGCGTCGGCCTCACGGCGGCGCACCTTCAGCCGTTGGAGCCAGTCGTAGGCCTCGTCGGCGGGCAGCTTCCGTGCGAGCGCGGCCAGCCCGAGCCGCCAGGACGGCACCGCGAGGCCGTAACGGTCGCGCAGCTCCCGCAGCCGCCCGAAGAGCTCGACCGCCTCCTCGTCGGCCGCCAGGTGCGGGTGGATCGCCCGGTCCGCACCGAGCTCGGCAAGCCGCAAGATCGAGTGCTCGACCTCGCCCTCCTCCAGCAGCGCGACGAGCTCGTCACGCAGCCGCGCCGAGGAGAGGTCGCCGACGAGCCCCATCTCGATCGTCCCGCGCGCAAGGCGCAGCGTGTGCTCGTCCATCCGGAAGCCGTAGCGGTTCTCGTAGCGGATCCCGCGGAAGATGCGCGTCGGATCGTCGATGAACGAGAGGTTGTGCAGGACGCGGATCCGCCGCGCCTCGAGGTCGTGCCGCCCGCCGAAGGGGTCGACGAGCCGTCCGAGGTCTTCTCCCCGCAGCGAGACCGCCATCGCGTTGACGGTGAAGTCGCGACGGAAGAGGTCCTCGCGGATCGAGGCGTGCTCGACCGTCGGCAGCGCCGCCGGCGCGTCGTAGAACTCGGTGCGGGCGGTGACTACGTCGACGCGGCCACCGTCGCCGTACAGCACGACCGCGGTGCCGAACTTCTCGTGGGGGCGCACACGCCCGCCGAGCACGTCGGCAAGCGCCTGCGCGAGCGCAAGCGCGTCGCCCTCGACCGCGATGTCCACGTCGAAGCTCTGCTCGCCAAGCAGGATGTCGCGCACGGTGCCGCCGACGAGGTAGACGCCCTCGAATGGCTCCGACACGGCAGCGACCGCGTCGAAAACCGGCTGCAGCCGCTCGAGCCGTCCGAGCTCGTCCGTGAGCAACGGGCCGGGCGCGCGCTCCCCCTCCGCCTGTTGGCCGAGCGCCTGGAGGACGTCACTGCGCGTCACAACGCCGACCACGCGCTCCTCGCGCAGGACCGCGACGCGGTCGCCGCCGGCTGCGAGCAGGCGCTGGAGCTCGCCGAGCGATGTTTTCTCATCAGAGGTCGCGACGCGGCCGCTCATGATTCCCTTCACCGGCGCGTGCGAGAGGCCGTGCGACACGGCCCGATCGAGGTCCTCGCGGCCGACGACCCCTTCGAGACGGCCGTCCGTGGCGACGAGGATCCCGCTCTGGCCGTAGCGCTGGCAGGTCACCAGAGCGCTCGCAACCGTGTCGTCGGGCGAGACCGTCCGCGGAGGGCTAGACATGATCTCGGCCGCGGTCGGAAGCTCCCGCACGGCGCTCTGCAGGCCTGCGAGCAGCCGCTCCTTCGCCGGGCCGAGCCGGCCCCTGAAGATCGCGGAGGCCGCCTCCGGATGCCCGCCGCCGCCGAGCGTCCCCGCGAGCCGCGAGGCGTCGAGCTCGGGTGTGCGGCTGCGCGTGACGCAGAAGACGCGCTCCTCCATCTCGACCAACAGCGCGAGCGCCTTCGTGTCGGTCAGGTCGACGACCTTGTGGGCGAGATTCGAAACGCCGTCGACGTAGCGCAACCACTCGACGGCGCCCACGAGCACCTCGACCCCGGCGACCTCGTGCGGCTCGAGCGCGTCGAGCAGCGCCCCGAGCAGCTCGCGCTCGTCCTCCGTCAACGGCGAGTGGAGGAACTGCGCGAGCAGCTCCTGCCGCGCGCCGTGGCGAAGGCACCACGCGAGGGCCTCGGCGTCGCGCTGCGTGGCGCTCGGGTACGTGAGCGAGCCCGTGTCCTCGTGGATGCCGAGCGCGAACGCCGTCGCCTCGAGCGGCGTGACCGCGAGCTCCCGCTCGGCGAGCACGCCGACGAGCGTCGTCGTCAGCGCGCCGTCGGCCGAGAGGATCGTGTGCTCCTCCCGCGCCCACTCCGGTGCCTCGCCGCCGTGGTGGTCGAAGACGATCGCCTCGACGTTCGGGTCCAGGGCGACGCCCTCGAGCTCCCCGAGCCGGCTCGCATGGGTGGTCTCGACGACGATCAGTCGGCGGATCGCGTCCGTCTCCAGCCTTGTTGCCTCGACGAGGCCGAGCTCGTCCGCGTGCAGGCGGTAGAACTCGCGCACGTTCCGGTTGAGCGAGCCGGAGAGGCAGACGACGGCTTCCGGGTAGAGCCGTCGCGCGGCGAGCATCGCCGCGAACGCGTCGAAGTCGGTGTTGCCGTGGGTCGCGATGACGGTCTCGGCCCTCATGCGGCCCATTCTGCCTTTGGCCCCGGGAGAAAGCGGCGCAATTCCGGCACCCTCACGGCACAGACACGTGCGCCCACGCGTTCTACGCTCGCCTCGGGGAGGAGGCCGGGCGAACCGTCCCTAGACCAGGCCGAAGGCTCAGCCGGCCAGCGCGATCGCCTCGATCTCGACCTTCGCACCCGACGGCAGCGCAGCGACCTCGATGGTCGCGCGCGCGGGCGGGGCGTCGCCGACGTGTCGCCCGTAGACCTCGTTCATCCCGCCGAAGTCGCCCAGGTCGGTGAGGTAGACCGTCGTCTTGACGA
>JBEVNN010000138.1:0-3592 GCA_040508095.1 Gaiellaceae bacterium | reverse complement strand
CCGAGGTCATCAGCGCCGACTTCACCTGCTGCGGCGTCCAGGCGGGGTGCTGTTGCAGCAGCAGCGCAGCGGCGCCGGCCACGTGCGGGGCGGCCATGCTCGTGCCGTCGAAGACGGCGAACGGCGCTCCCGCGAACTCCGGCAGCGTCGACGAGAGGATCTGGCCCCCGGGCGCGGCCACGTCCGGCTTCAGCCGGTGGTCGAAGTTCGTCGGGCCGGCGGAGGGGAAGCTGGTGATGACCCCGCTGCGGCCGGTCTGGATCTCGTGCGGGTCGCTCGTGGAGGTCGCGCGGAAGCTCGTGCGCCCGCCGTGCGCGGCGAGGTACGCGCGCAGGTTCGCGCCGTCGAGGTCGGAGATCATCCCGCCGGGGAGTGCGAGCTGGATCGGGACGAAGTTCGGCTCGCCGAACCGGTTGTCCACCAGCACGATCCCGGTGCCGCCTGCCCTGCGAACGCGCTCGACCTTCGAGTCGAACGTGCAGCCGCCGCGGGAGACGAGCGCGACCATGCCCTGCAGGGAGCCGGCGATCAGCGACGAGAAGCGGCCGTCGTTGGGATCGGACCCGGGCGGTGCGCACAGGTGGCGCTCGACCGGCTGGCCGGTGGTGCCGGCGAGAGTGCCGACGTCGACGAGCGTCTGCCCGAGCGTCCAGGCGTTGGTGACGGTGAAGTTGAAGGAGAACGGGACGTGCTGCAGGCTCGAGGGCGCGCCCGGTCCCGTGACCTGCAGCTCGCTGCCGAAGACGTGGAGGTTCGACGCCGCCGCGACCGAGAGCGCCGCGGGGGCGTTGCTCGGCGAGCCGACGGAGCCGAAGCCGAAGTCGTCGCGATCGTTGCCGGCGGAGATCACCGGCACCACGCCGGCGGCCGCGACGTTGTCGAGGGCGTCGATCAGGGCGTCGGCGGAGGGGTCGACCTCGGGGCCGCCGCCGGAGAAGTTGATCACGTCCATGCCGTCGTTCACGGCCGCCTCGAAGGCGAGCACGATCTCGGGAGTGAAGGCGTCAAGGCCGCCCGTCGGTACGGGCACGTTGAAGACGCGGTAGTTCCCGATCCACGCGCGGGGAGCGATTCCGGAGAGGCCGGTCGTCGCCGGGTGGTCGGGGCCGGGACCGGCCACGGTGCCCGCCACGCCTGCGGCGATCCCCGCCACGTGCGTGCCGTGGAAGGAGCCGGGCCGCCAGAGCGCGAGGCGGCCCTGCCGCCCCGAGCCGGGGCCGGGGAACGCGCGGGCAACGATCACTTTCGGCGTCGTCCACGTGCGCCCGCCCTTCGGAAAGCCGGCGGGGTACGAGAAGCCGGCCGGGTTGAAGAACGGGTTCGACTGGTCGACCCCGTCGTCGACCACGCCGATCTTGATCCCCTGTCCACGGCCGCCGGTCGTCGCCCAAAAGGTGTCGGCGCGGATCACCGACGGGCTCTTGTTCGTGTCGAGGTGGTAGCGCGCGCTCGGGTAGACCTTGCGCACCGCCTGGACGCGCATCAGCTTCGGCAGGTCGCGGTAGCGCAGGCTCACCGCGAGGCCGTCGAGGACCGTGCGGTAGTGGTAGGAGATCCGCGCGCTCGGGACGGCGCGCCGGATCGCGCGGGCGGCGGCCGCCTGCTCGCGGGCCAGGCGCGCGAGATATGCCTGCGAGCGCGAGTTGGCGGTGTCGAGCTTCTTGCGCGGCCCGAAGGCGAAGAGCCCCGGCCCGTAACGCTGCGCAAGCGGCGGGAGGCGCAGGCCCACGAGCACCGTCACGCGCCCGTGCTGCTGGCCGCGCGGGATCTTCAGGAGCCCGTGGCGCACGCGCGGCAGCGCGATCTCGCCCCGCTGGGGCAGGTGAATCGGCCGCAGCGCGGCGGAAGCGGAAGCGGCTGTTGCGAGGACGAGCAGCGCCGCAAGCAGCGGACGAAAAAGGTTGCGGCGCAAGAAGAGGAGCGTACCTGACATTTCCGAAGTCTTAGACTCGCGCGCCGTGGAACGGTTTGCCGGAAAACGCGGTCTTGTCCTGGGCGTCGCGAACCGCCGTTCGATCGCCTGGGCGATCGCGCGCCGGCTTGCCGAGGGCGGTGCCTCGCTCGCGTTCACGTACCAGGGAGAGCGGATCGAGAAGGGCGTCCGTGAGCTCGCCGGCTCGGTCGACTCGCCGCTCGTGACCGAGTGCGACGTCCGCTCCGACGAAGACCTCGAACGCGTCTTCGGCGAGGTGGGGGATGCCTTCGGTGGGCAGCTCGACCTGCTCATCCACTCGGTCGCCTTCGCGGCCGCCGAGGATCTCGCGGGCCGATTCACCGACACTCCGCGCGACCGCTTCTGGATGGCGCTCGACGTCTCCGCGTACTCGCTCGTCGCCTGCGCGCGGCTGGCCGAGCCGCTGATGGAGGCCGGCGGCGGCGGTGCGATCCTGACCATGACCTACCTCGGCGGCGAGCGGGCGGTGCCGCACTACAACGTGATGGGCGTAGCCAAGGCGACGCTCGACTCGTCCCTGCGCTACCTCGCCTGGGATCTCGGTCAGAAGAACATCCGCGTGAACGCCGTGTCGGCGGGGCCGGTGCGGACGCTGGCGGCGCGCTCGATCGCAGGCTTTCCGACGATGGAGTCGATCGTCGAGGAGCGCTCGCCGCTGCATCGCACGGTCGACGCCGACGACGTGGGGGCCGCGGGCGCGTACCTGCTCTCGGACGAGGCTGGCAACGTGACCGCGACGACGCTCTACGTCGACTCCGGCTACCACGCGATGGGTATGTAGGGGAGCCCGGGCATGGTCGACCCGGATGCGTTCAACGCCTTCGAGGCGGCAGGCTGGGAAGAGAAAGCGGCCGAATACGAGGGGGCCTTCGGGTCGCTCACGGGCCAGGCGATCGAGCCGCTGCTCGACGCCGCGTCGGTGGGTGCTGGGACACGGGTGCTCGACGTGGCCACTGGCCCCGGGCACGTCGCGGGCCACGCGTCCAGGCGAGGAGCCATGGCCGTGGGCGTGGACATCGCGCAGGCGATGGTCGAGCTCGCCCGAGAGCTCCATCCGGGGCTCGACTTCCGCCAGGCGGACGCGCAGGCGCTTCCCTTCGAGGACGCGTGCTTCGATGCCGTCGTCGGGAACTTCGCGATCCTCCACCTCGGCCGCCCGGAGCAGGCGGTGGCGGAGTTCGTGCGAACGATCGTTCCCGGTGGCGCGCTCGCGCTGACGGTCTGGGACCTTCCGGTGCGGATGCGAATCGTCGGCGTGCTGGTCGATGCCGTGCACGAGGTGGGAGCGACGCCGCGGGAGGATCTGCCCGCCGGGCCCGACTTCTTTCGCTTCTCGGCCGACGACGAGTTCGACGCGCTCCTACGCGGAGAAGGGCTCGAGGAGCGCCGGGTCGAGACGATCGCCTTCACCCACCACATGCGGACCGCAGACGAGATCTGGGACGGGCTGACGGGCGCGACCGTGCGCATGTCCGCGCTGGTGATGGCCCAGCCGGAGGACACGCGGCGGCGGATTCGCGAGGCGTTCGATCGTCGGCTGGAGGACTACCGAACAGCAGACGGCTTCGAGCTCCCGGTCTCCGTCAAGCTGGCTTCGGGTCGGAAACCCGGCTAGCACGGGGTAGCCTCTACTCGACC
>JBEVNN010000035.1:0-10992 GCA_040508095.1 Gaiellaceae bacterium | reverse complement strand
CGCCTGGACGCGCGTCGGGAGCACTCCCCGACCGCTCGCGAAAGACGAGGCGGCGTTTCACGCGCTCTTCGGCCGCCGGAAGCCGATCTACCTCGAGGCGGCGGACGCCGTGGCGCGCGACACCGACGACATCGTGCTCGCCGCGGCGGGGATCGAGGTCGAGCACGGGTCGTTTGCGCGGCTGCCCGAGCTCGTGCCGGAGGGCGAGGTCGAGGTGATCGGCGACGCGGTGGTGCTCGGGCTCCACCGGCCGCCGCTCGACGCGCCCGTCCACGCCCTGCGCGACGGCGAGGAGGCGAAGAGCCTCGGTGCGGTCGAGCGGCTCTGGCGCGAGTTTCGGCTCGGGCGCAGCGGGACGATCGTCGCCCTCGGCGGCGGCTGCACCACGGACGCGGCCGGGTTCGCGGCCGCGACGTACATGCGAGGCATTCGATGGATCGCGGTGCCGACCACGCTCGTCGGCCAGGTCGACGCGGCCATCGGCGGCAAGACCGCGGTCAACCTCCCCGAGGGCAAGAACCTCGTCGGCGCCTTCCACTGGCCGGAGCGGACGGTGATCGACCCCGCGCTGCTCGAGACGCTGCCCGAGAGCGAGCACCGGGCGGGGATGGCCGAGGTAGTGAAGACGGGCCTACTCGCCGGCGAGCAGCTGTGGGAGCTCGAGATCGACGAGCTCGTGCGCCGCTGCGCTGCCTACAAGGCCGCCGTCTGCCTGCGCGACCCGCACGAGCAGGGCGAGCGGGCGGTGCTGAACCTCGGCCACACGTTCGCGCACGCGCTCGAGGCCGCCGGCGACTACCGGCGCCTGAGCCACGGCGAGGCCGTCGCGCTCGGCCTGCTCGCGGCGCTGCGGCTCTCGGGCCTCGACACCACCGCGGTCGAGGAGGTGCTGCAGCCACAGAAGGCGCAGGTCGACCGCGACGCGGCATGGGCTGCGATCGCGCGCGACAAGAAGAGCGTCAACGGCTCACCGCGCCTCGTCCTGCTGGAGGCGCCGGGCAAGCCGGTAACCGGAGTCGAGCTCCCGGAGGAGCAGGTGCGAGCTGCCCTCAACGAGCTGATCGCCGAGTAGAGTCGCCGCGTGCGCGTGGCCGTCCTGAACGGGGTCAACCTCGACGTCGTCGGTCGCCGTGACCCGGAGCTCTACGGCGGGCTGAGCCTGAACCAGCTCGAGAGCCGGATCTACGATTGGGGCCGCGAGCTCGAGCTCCAGGTGGACTGCCGCCAGACGAACAGCGAGGCCGAGTACGTCGGGTGGTGTCACGACGCGCTCGACTGGGCCGGCGGCGTGATCGCCAACCCGGGCGCGTGGTCCCACTACAGCTACGCGATCCACGACGCACTGGAGCTGTTTACGGTGCCCGTCGTGGAAGTGCACCTGTCGAACATCGAGGAGCGCGAGGAGTGGCGGCGGCACTCGGTGATCGCCGACCTCGCCGCCGCGCGCGTGATCGGGAAGGGCCCGGACGGCTACCGCGAGGCGCTCGAGTTCCTGGCGGAGCAGACGTGAGCCGGGTCGACCGCCTGCGCGAATCGTTGGAGGAGCCGCTCCTTGTTACCAACGGCGTCAACGTCCGCTACCTCGTGGGCTTCGCGAGCTCGAACGCGGCGCTGCTGGTCGAGCCCGACCGCGTGCGGTTGTTCAGTGACTTCCGCTACGCCGAAGCGGGGCGGGCGGTCGAGGGCGTGGAGTTCGTCGAGACGAAGCGCTCGCTGGTGGTCGCGCTCGCGGAGCTGCTCGAAGGCCGGATCGGCTTCGAGGCCGATGTCGTCAGCTACACGGGCTGGGAGACGTTGAGCGGCGGCGGGCTCGACCTCGTGCCACGCCGCGGCCTCGTCGAAGCGCTGCGCGCCGTGAAGGACGACCAAGAGCTCGACGCAATCCGCCGCGCGGGAAAGATCACGAGCGAGGCCTACGAGCGCTTCGCCGAGGAATCCTTTCTAGGGCGCAGCGAGCGCGACCTGGCGTGGCGGCTGGACGAGCTCTTCCACGAGCTCGGCGCCGACGCGCCGGCCTTCGAGACGATCGTCGCCTCGGGGCCGAACAGCGCGAAGCCGCATGCACGGCCGAGCGACCGCACCGTCGGGGCGGGTGAGACGGTCGTGGTCGACGCGGGCGCGATGGTCGACGGCTACTGCGCCGACTGCACGCGCACCTTCGCGACCGGCTCGCTGCCCGACGAGCTGCAGAGCGCCTACACGACGTGCCTGGAAGGCCAGCTCGTGGGCCTCGAAGCGGTCCGCGCAGGCGTGGCAGGCGTGGAGGCCGACGCGGCCGCGCGCGAGAAGATCGACGCCGCCGGGCTCGGCGACAAGTTCGGCCACGGACTTGGCCATGGCGTCGGGCTCGAGGTGCACGAGGCGCCACGCCTCTCGCGCGAGTCGACCGACACGCTCGCCGCGGGCAACGTCGTCACCGTCGAGCCGGGCGTGTATCTGGAAGGCCTCGGCGGGATCCGGATCGAGGACCTCGTGATCGTCACGGACGGTGAGCCCGAGATCCTGACGAGCCCCACCAAGAACCTGGTGACGGTCAGCTAGCGTACGGCGCCGTGGCAGAGACGGTCTCCACGAACCAGTTTCGGAACGGGATGCACATCCAGCTCGAGGGCTCGGTGTGGCGCATCCTCGAGTTCCAGCACGTGAAGCCGGGCAAGGGCGGCGCGTTCGTGCGCTCGCGGCTGCGCAACCTCGACTCGGGCGCGGTCGTCGACAAGACCTTCCGCGCCGGCGAGAAGTTCACGCGCATCCGCACGGAGGTCAAGGAGGTGCAGTACCTCTACGACGCGGGCGACGAGGTCGTCTTCATGGACACCGAGACGTACGAGCAGTTCTCGCTCCCGCACGGCACCGTGGAGGACGCGCTGCCGTACCTGGAGCCGAGCTCGACCGTGCAGGTGCTCGCCGTGGACGGCAACCCCGCGGGCGTGCAGCTGCCGTCGTCGGTCGAGCTCGCGGTCGCCGAGACAGAGCCGGGCGTCCGCGGCGACACGGTCTCGAACGTGACGAAGCCGGCAACGCTCGAGACGGGCGCGGTCGTGCAGGTGCCGCTCTTCGTGAACGTGGGCGACCGGATCAAGGTCGATCCACGCGAAGGCCGCTACATCTCCCGCGCCTAGAGCGCGCTAGGGTCCCGACGTGCCTGCGCTCGTCGACACGACGATCCGGCTGCTGAGCCAGGAGCCGCTCGCCGGGCAGATGCCGACGGCGGAGCTGCTGCGGCTCGCAGAGATCCTCGACAAGGCGGGCTTCGCGTACCTCGAGGTCTCCGGCGGCGGCGTCTTCGACACGTCCGTGCGGCGCGGCGTCGAGAGCCCCTGGGAGCGGATCCGCGCGCTCAACGAGCGGACGGAGACGCCGCTCGCGATGGCGCTGCGCGGCCGCTTCCTGGTCGGCTCGCGGCCGGTCGGGGGCGAGTTCGTGAGCCGCTTCGTCGCCTCCGCCGCCGAGAGCGGGATCGAGGTCTTCCGCCTCCACGACCCGCTGAACGACGTCGAGAACCTGCGCGAGGCCGGCCAGGCGATCACGTCGGCGGGCAAGGAGTTCGACGCCGGGCTCGTCTTCGGTTCCGGTTACACGAACGAGACGGAGGCGTTGGTCGAGCAGGCGCGCAAGCTCCCGGAGCTCGGGGCTGCGCGCGTGCTGCTGCACGACCCGTCGAGCTCGCTGCAGCCGCAGCGCGCGCAAGAGCTCGTCGGGACGCTCGCCGAAGCGAGCGGGCTGCCGGTCGGCCTGTACTGCCAGGGCGCGGGCGGCAACGCGCTCGCGGCTGGGCTCGAGGCGGCCCGGGCGGGAGCAGATCTCGTCGCCTGCGCCGTGTACCCGGTCGCCCTCACGGTGCACCGGATCTCCGGCGAGGCGCTCGCGACCGCACTTGCCGGGCTCGGGATGGACACGGGCGTCGACGTGGACGCACTCTGGCGCGCGTCCGAGCTCGTGGACGAGCACATCGGCGACGAGCCGGTAACGCCGCTGGCGCCACGGATCGCGGTGCGCGCGGCCGAGCACAAGGTTCCGCCGGGGCTCGTAGGCGCGCTCGACTCGCATCTGCGCGCGCTGGCTGCCGGTGACCGGCTCGACGAGGTGCTCGACGAGCTCGCGCGGATCCGCGAGGAGGTGGGCTGGCCGCCGATCGCCTCGCCGATCGGCCAGATCCTCGGCTCGCAGGCGCTCCTGCACGTGCTCTCGGCGAGCCGCTACCAGACCGTCGTCGACGAGCTGCGCGCGCTGATCGAAGGCCGGTACGGCAGCCCGCCGGGCCCGATCGACGCGACGGTGCAGCGCGCGGTCGCGCTCTCGGGTGGCGCACCCGAGGAAGAGGCGCCGGTCGACCTCGACTCGCTGCGCGACGAGGCCAGCGGCCTTGCCTCGAGCGAGGAAGAGCTGCTGCTGCTGGCGCTCTTCGGCGAGGAGGCCGAACCGCTGCTGACCTCGATCCGTGGCCGCGCGAGCGGCGACGACAGCCTCATGGCGAGCGGCGTCGACCAGGCGCGGGCCGAACGGATCCGCGAGATCGTCCGCATCGTCCAGGAGTCGGGGGTCGGCGAGGTGACGATCGAGGAGGCGGGCATGCGCGTCTCCGTCCGCCGCACGCCCGAGCCGCTCGAGCCACAGCTCGCGTCGCTCGCCGGCGAGGGCAAGGACGAGCTGCCGCCGCTCCCGACCACGCCCACGGACGGCCTCGTGCGGATCGAGGCCCCGATGGTCGGCGTTTTCTACCGTGCGCCGCAGCCGGGGGCACCGCCGTTCGTCGAGGAGGGCGAGACGGTCGCGCCGGGCCAGACGCTCTGCATTCTCGAGGCGATGAAGCTGATGAACGAGATCAAGGCGGACGCGGACGGAATCGTGCGCGCGATCCACGTCGGCAACGCGGAGCCGGTCGAGTTCGGCCAGCTGCTGTTCGAGCTGGAGCCGGTCGGCGCGCAACCGCTCGACGCGGTCTGATGTTCAAGAGGGTGCTGGTGGCAAACCGCGGCGAGATCGCCGTCCGCGTGATCCGCGCGCTGCACGAGAACGACGTCGAGGCAGTCGCCGTCTACTCGACCGCGGACGCCGACGCGCTGCACGTTCGGCTCGCGGACCGCGCCATTTGCGTCGGCCCGCCCGCGGCGACCGAGAGCTACCTGAAGATCCCGTCGCTGGTCGCCGCGGCCACCACCACCGGCTGCGAGGCGGTGCACCCCGGCTACGGCTTCCTCTCCGAGAATCCGGCCTTCGTCGAGGCGTGTGCCGACAACGACCTCGTCTTCGTCGGGCCGGACGCGGACGTGATGGCGCGGATGGGAGACAAGGTGCAGGCGAAGCTCGAGCTGCGCGACGCGGGCGTACCGCTCGTGCCGGGCACCGAGGGGTCGACGAGCGTCGAGGAGGCGCGTGCCGCGGCCGCCGAGGTCGGGTATCCGGTGCTGCTGAAGGCGTCGGCGGGCGGAGGGGGAAAGGGCATGCGCCTCGTCCGCGACCCGGACCAGCTCGAAGCCGCGTTCGGGATGGCCTCGATGGAGGCGGAAGCCGCGTTCGGCGACGGCAGCCTCTACCTCGAGAAGGCGGTGTCGCCCGCCCGGCACGTCGAGATCCAGGTGATTGCGGACGGGCAGGGCGGCGTCCTGACGCTCGGGGAGCGCGAGTGCTCGATCCAGCGGCGCCACCAGAAGTTGATCGAGGAGTCGCCCTCGCCGGCGCTCGATCCAGGAACGCGCGAGGCGATGGAGGCCGCAGCCGAGCGCGCCTGCCACGCGATCAATTACCTCAACGCCGGCACCTTCGAGTTCCTGCTCGGCACGGACCGCTCGTTCTACTTCATCGAGCTGAACGCGCGGCTTCAGGTGGAGCATCCGGTGACGGAGATGGTGACGGGCATGGATCTCGTGCGCGAGCAGCTGCGGGTCGCGTCCGGCGAGGCGCTCGAGCGCACCGGGCGGGCCGAGCGGCGCGGGCACGCGCTCGAGATCCGTCTCAACGCCGAGGATCCGCGCAACGACTTCGCACCTGCGCCGGGGCGCGTGACGCGCTTCCGCCCGCCGCTCGGGCCGGGTGTGCGGCTCGACACGCACGTCGAGGAGGGCTACGTAGTCCCGCCGCACTACGACTCGCTCCTCGGCAAGCTCGTGGTCGCCGACGAGACCCGGCCGCAGGCGATCGACCGCGCGCTGCGCGCGCTGGGCGAGCTCGTGCTCGAGGGCGTGCCGACGACGCGCGAGCTGGCGATCGACATCCTGCGCAGCGAAGAGTTCGGCAGCGGGCACTACTCGACCGACTACCTCGCCGAGGCGGCCGATCGGCTGCCGGCGATGGCCGGGTCGTGACGGAGCCGCTCGTCTTCCGCAGTGCGGCGGGCTCGGTGACGGTCACGGCCGCGGCGCTCTCGCGGCTGGTCGCGCAGGCCGTTTCCTCGGTCGACGGAGCGCGGTTGCGGCGGCCCAGGCGCGGCCTCGAGATCCGGCACGCGGACGGCCGGGCCACGGTCACGCTGGAGCTCTCGGTCCGCCACGGCGCGGCGATGCCCGAGCTCTCGCGGGCGGTACAGGAGCGCGTCGCGGAGGCGCTGGCGCGGACGGGCGGGCTCGAGGTCCAGCGTGTGGACGTCGAGATCGAAGAAGTCGCGTGAGTCGCCGCGCCGACCGCCGGACGGCGCTCGTCCTCCTCTACCAGTGGGACGTGACCGGGCAAGAGCTCGCGTCGCTGTTCGAGGGCGACGTTCCAGACTTCTCGCGGAAGCTTGCCGAAGACGTGGTCGAGCGCCACGAGGAGCTCGACGCACGCATCACCGCGGCGGCCGACGACTGGACCGCCGACCGGCTCGGCGCGCTCGAGCGCAACATCCTGCGGATGGCGATTCTCGAGCTCGACCGCGGCGAGATCCCCGTTGAGGTGGCGATCGACGAGGCCGTCTCGCTCGCCAAGCGCTACTCCTCCGAGGACGCCGGTCGCCTGGTCAACGGCATACTCGGTCGGATAGTGAAGGAGCGCGCAGCATGAGAGGCAGGATCGCGAAGGAGCGGGCAGCGTGAGCGGCGCCGAGGAGCGGCTCAAGAACGCAGAGGAGCTGCTCGACCGGCTCGAGCGCACGCGTGCGCGGCTCGAGGAGACGACGGATCCCGACGAGGCGATCGAGGTGCTGACGGAGCTCTCCGAGATCGCCAAGGAAGTAGAGGCGCAGCTGCAGCAGGCCAAGCGGGAGGCGGAGTCATGAACACGCCCGAGGAGCTGCGTGCGCTCGTCGAGTCGTACCTTGCCGACCTGGCGCTGACCCCTGAGGTCGGCGGCCTCGACGCGTCGATGCGCTACGCGCTGGAGGGCGGCGGCAAGCGCGTCCGCCCCGTGCTCTGCCTTGCGACCGCGGAGGCGGCGGGCGCCGAGCCCGAGGCCGCGCTGCCGGCTGCCGCGGCGCTCGAGCTTGTGCACTCGTTCTCGCTCGTCCACGACGATCTGCCGGCGCTCGACGACGACGAGGTGCGGCGCGGGCGGCCCAGCACGTGGGCGGCGTACGGGGAGGCGGTGGCGATCCTCGCCGGAGACGCGCTGCTCGCCGAGGCGCTGCGCCTTGCGCTCTCCTACCCGTCGCCGGCTGTCGCGCGCGAGCTCGTGCAGGCGACGCTCGGGATGATCGGCGGCCAGTACCTGGACATCACGGGCGGCGAACAGAACCTCGCCGCTCTGCACCGGCTGAAGACGGGCTGTCTCTTCTCGGCGTCGGTGGCGTGCGCGCTGTGGGTGGCCGAGGTGCCCCAGGGCGAGCAGAAGCCCTGGCGTGCCTTCGCGGACGAGGTCGGGCTGCTCTTCCAGATCGTCGACGACATCCTCGACGAGGACGGCTACCTGCTCGAGCGCGGGGCCGAGGGGGCCCGCGCGCTCGCGGACGAGACCGCGGAGCGCGCGCAGGCGCGGCTGGCGGAGGTCGACGCCGACACGTCCGTGCTGGCGGGGATCGTCACGGGTCTCGCCGCGCGAACGTCTTAGCCTGTGGCGCGGCTGACCAACGACATCGCGGAGCTGACTCCGCGCACCTCGTTCGACGGCCGCGAGCTCCGCTTCGACTTCCCGGGCCTGGAGATCGGCGTCGCCGAGTACGACGAAGGGCCGACCGGGTGCACCGTCTTCTCGTTCCAGGAGGGCGCCGCGGCGTCGATCGACGTGCGCGGCGGCTCGCCCGGCGTCACGGGCGCGGGATACGACCTCGTTCACGCGATCTGCCTCGCCGGCGGGTCGGCCTACGGGCTCGAGGCGACGGCCGGGGTGGCGGCCGAGCTCTTCGCGCGGCGGGAGTACCGCACCGGGTGGCTCGAGATCCCGCTCGTCGCCGGCGCGATCGTCTTCGACTGGGGTCGGCGCGACAACGCGATCTACCCCGACAAGGCGCTGGGCAGGGCGGCGATGCGGACGTCCCGGCCCGGTGTGTTCCCGCTCGGTGCGCGCGGGGCGGGGCGCTCTGCGACCGCCGGGAAGCTCTTCGCCCTCGACGAAGGGGAGCCGGCCGGGCAGGGCGCGGCGTTCCGCCGAATCGGCGAGACGAGGGTCGCAGTCTTCGTCGTCGTCAACGCGGTCGGGGCGATCGTGGATCGCGACGGCAACGTCGTGCGCGGCCACTACGACGCGAAGAGCGGTCTGCGGCGGAAGCTGGTGCCCGGGGTGGAGGAGCGGCTCGCGGGCGGGCAGCCCGTGCGGCCGCCGCCCGGGAACACCACGCTCACCGTCGTGGCGACGAATCTTGTGCTCGATTCGCGGCAGCTGCAGACGCTGGGGCGTCAGGTGCACGCCTCGATGGCGCGCGCGATCCAGCCGTTCCATGCGCTGGAGGACGGCGATGTGCTCTTCGCCGTCACGACGGGCGCGGTTGCAAGCGACCCGCTGCTCGACACCACGTCTCTGGGAGTCGTCGCGTCCGAGCTCGCCTGGGATGCCGTGCTCTCGGTGGCCTCTTGAAGAAACGCCTCGACCTGCTGCTGGTCGAGCGCGGGCTCGCGGAGAGCCGTGCGCAGGCGCAGGCATTGGTGCTCGCAGGCCGCGTCCCCGGCTACGCGAAGGCAGGGCAGCAGGTCGAGGAGTCGGCCGAGCTGGCGGTGACGGAGCCGCAGAGATACGTGTCACGTGGGGGCGAGAAGCTCGCGAACGCCTTCGAGGCGTTCGGCGTCGACCCTGACGGGCGCGACTGCCTCGACGTGGGCGCCTCGACCGGCGGCTTCACCGACGTGCTCCTGCAGCACGGCGCGGCGCGGGTGGTCGCGCTCGACGTCGGCTACGGGCAGCTGCACCCGCGCATCCGGGAGGACCCTCGCGTGACCGTCCTCGAGCGGCTGAACGTGCGCGACCTGTCGGAGCTGCCGTTCGCGCCGGAGCTGGTCGTCTGCGACGTCTCGTTCATCAGCGTGCGGAAGGCGCTACCGCCGGCGCTCGGGCTCGCGGCGCCGGGCTGGGAGGCCTTCGTCCTCGTGAAGCCGCAGTTCGAGGCCGCGCGGGGAGAGGCCCGGCGGGGCGTAGTGCGCGAACGCGAGGTCTGGCGCCGCGTGCTGGGCGAGGTCGCGGAGGAAGCGGCGGGTTGGCGAGCCGAGGTGCGCGGCGTCGTAGACTCCGGCCTACCCGGCCCGAAGGGGAACCGCGAGTTCTTCCTGCACCTCGTGCAGCGGGAGCGGCCGGAGATTTCCGATGAGCTCGAGCACTGGATCGACGACGCGACGGCCTGAAGTGCGGCGGGCGGCCGTGATCACGCACGGCCAGGCGGCGACGGCGCGCGAGCCGCTGGAGCGCCTGCGGGGGCTCGCGGACGAGCGCGGCGTCGAGCTGGTGCTGCCAGATGAAGAGGTCGCAAAGCTCTGCGACGGTGCGGCCGGCGACGTGATCTCGGCGGATCTAGCCGTCGTGCTGGGCGGCGACGGGACGATGCTCCGCGCGCTGAAGACGTTCCTCGGGACCGCCGTGCCGGTGTTCGGCGTCAACTTCGGGCGCGTCGGGTTTCTGGCGTCGGCCGGGGCCGATGAGCTCGAGGTTGGCGTTGGGCGAGCGTTCGCGGGGGAGTTCGACGTCGTCGAGCTGCCGGCGCTGGAGGCCTCCACGGGCGACGGGACCTGGCAGGCGGTCAACGACGTCGTCGTCACGAGCTCGACGCTCGGCCGCATGATCGAGCTCGGGTGGGCGATCGGCGGTGAGGATCTCGGAGCGTTGCCGTGCGACGGGCTGATCTGCTCGACGCCCTCGGGGTCGACCGCGTACAACCTGTCGAACGGCGGTCCGGTGCTCGTGTGGGGCCTCGAGGCGATGGCGCTCACCTTTGTCGCGCCGCACTCGCTGCATGCGCGACCGCTCGTCGTCCCGCGGGGCCGCGAGCTGACCGTCACGAACCGCACGACCGGGGTGGGGGCGACCGTGCTGGTCGACGGGCACGCGGTGCACGAGCTGGCTCCGGGCGATCAGGTGGTGGCGCGCCTCTCGGAGCAGAGCAGCATGCTCGCAACGCTCCCGGAGGAGACGTTCTTCACGCGCTACCGGCGCACCTTCGTCGCCGAGTAAAAGGGCACACAATCGCCACATTCCGTCACACACTCGTGCGCTCACGACCGGTACCGTCCCTAACCCCCAACCCACCCGGGGGCGCGCGCGTGAACCGAACCGGCGGCGGCACTCGGCTGTTTCTGCGGGTCGCCGCGCCCGTCGAGCGGACGTAGCATCCAGGCGTGCTTCGGCGCCTGCGCATCGACAACCTCGTGCTCATCCGCCGGGCCGAGCTCGTCTTCGGCCCGGGGCTCAACGCGATCACCGGCGAGACCGGTGCCGGCAAGACGATCCTTGCCCAGGCGATCGGGCTGCTGCTCGGCGCCCGCGGCGACTCGGCGCTCGTTGGCCCCGACGGCGACGAGGCGTACGTCGAGGCCGAGCTCGACCCACCGCCGGGGTTCTTCGACGACGACGAGCTGAGCACGCTCGCAGAGCTGCGCCCACAGGACGAGGACGGCCTGGTCCTCGCGCGCCGCGTCTTCCCCGACGGTCGAACGCGCGCCTATG